>JANNON010000413.1:0-12048 GCA_031399105.1 Blastocatellia bacterium
CGGCGGCGCCGCCGGTCTCTTCTGCGCAATTGAAGCCGGCAAACGCGGACGCAAGGTCATCGTTTTAGACCACTCCGATCGCATCGGAAAAAAGATCGGCATCTCCGGCGGCGGCCGCTGCAACTTCACAAATATCAACACCGCTCCGGAAAACTTCATCTCGCGTAATCCTCACTTTTGCAAATCGGCGCTGGCCCGCTATACGCCTACCGACTTCATCGCCCTGGTTGAAAAACACGAAATCGCTTATCACGAAAAGAAGCTTGGACAACTCTTCTGCGATGGTGGTTCACAACAGATCATCGAAATGCTGCTCAGTGAAAGTCGAGACGCTGGTGTTGAGATTGTTTGCAACTCGGTCGTGCGCTCGGTGACCAGGAATGAAAATTTCGCAGTGGAGGTTGGTAAGAGAACTTTCACAGCCGAGTCGCTGGTGATTGCGACAGGCGGTCTGTCGATCGCACCGCTGGGCGCGACAGACTTTGGCTATCGCATCGCAAGGCAGTTTGATCTCCAGATTGAAGAACCGAGACCCGCGCTCGTTCCTTTTACTCTCGACCCGGAGACGTTGCGCGGGCTTGGACCACTAAGCGGCGTCTCGCTCGACGCGGAAGTGAGCTGTCGCGGCAAACGGTTTCGCGAAAATATTCTGCTCACCCATCGCGGCCTTAGCGGACCTGCTATTTTGCAGATCTCTTCTTACTGGCGTGCCGGCGACGCGATCAAAATAAATCTGCTGCCTGATTTGAACGCACTGGAGATTCTGGAAAGCCATCACGATCGCGAGATTGAGTTGGCAAACCTGCTTAGCCAGTTCCTGCCTCGGCGGTTTGCGCAAGCCTGGTGTGAGATCTACACGAAATCGAAACCGCTCAAGCAATACACCCAACGGGAGCTGGCAGCGACGGCACTTCGTTTGAATGGCTGGGAGATCGTGCCGGCCGGAACAGAAGGATATAAGAAAGCGGAGGTGACTGCTGGTGGAGTCTCAACTGACGAACTCTCATCCCAGACGATGGCAGCGAAACGCGCTCCCGGTCTCTACTTCATAGGAGAAGTGGTGGATGTCACCGGTCAATTGGGTGGATACAACTTTCAATGGGCGTGGGCATCCGGCGCGGCGGCGGGGAGAAGTGTGTGAAGACAGGGTGTTGGGTGAAGGGTGTTGGGCCGGCTGGTCTTCGGTGTTCGGTGTTCGGTCTTTGGTCTTTGGTCTTTGGTCTTTGGCTTCTTGGCGACAATGCTCGCGGCATCGAAAAGTCAATGAGCAGAGAAATCAAAGACCCAAGTCCCAAGTCCAAAGACCAAATACAAACAACTCTAATGGAACTAGATACCGTAAAGCCTCAACCTAAACTCATCATTGAACGCCACAATATCCGCTTTCCGATTTGCGAACTTTCGACTCTCCCGCAACAGCATCGGCAACCCTCCAGTCGGCAGTTTTAACCCGAATCCCGAACTCGAGAACAGCGCTGCCAGTTGCGGATTTAATCGTTCAGTAATGCCATAGCGAATGGCTTTCTGGGCCACCGGTGAAAAGCCGGCGGAACGGCGCGGATTAACGAACTCCATTGCGCGGTCGAGAATGTTTATCCGAGTCTGGAAATCGCGTAGCACCAGATCGCGATGCACCAGCATATTTGCAATCGCTTCAGTGACGGCCCCCCGATGATAGTTTGCGCGCGCAGCAACCGGACTTTCTTCGACCTCGGCAGCAGGAAAACTCTTTGGCCGCGATTCCCAGAGATCGCAATAGCGCGCGACAAAGCGCGAAGCCGACTCGAATAGCGTAAGCAAGTTTCCCTTGAGTTCGATGCGCTCGATTACCTGCGTCTGGATCGAATCGCCGGCGAACCGGGTAACGACCACCGAAGATCGCGGCAGCAACGCAGCCACACTCTCGTCGTGTCCAAACAAGAGCAAGCCGGCGACCGTTGGCACTACGTCGATGCCGTTGCTGGTCGCGAGTAACAGATCGCGCTCGAGCATCTCTTTCGTCGGATACTCACGCGCGCTTGCTTCATCGAAGGCATCGCCCTCAAAAGCCCGCAGAAAACTCCAGAGATGCGCCTCATCAATATCTGCGATCGTGGCGCCCAGCGCGGGGACGTTTTCGTAGCGAACTGGGCGCGCCTCATTCAGCAATGCCGACAGCTCTTCGCGCGTGGCCTCGCGCTTTTCGGCTCCGATCCGAATAAAAAAACGTCCATCGCGAGTGCGATACGGACGGCGCTTGCCCTCGATGTCAATTGTGACCACACGCCGGCCATTATCGAACGCGATGCGATCGATGTAAGGAAACAACGGCGGGTCGATCTCTTCGCGGCAGATCTTTACTAACTCTTCCTGCACGCTCTCCGGATCATCGACGCCTTCAACTCGCAACTGATCGGTCACGCCAAAAACGATTACACCCCCCCCGGTGTTGGCGAGGGCCACGATGCCCTGGGCGATGCGTTCCGGGTTGGATAGCTTGACCTTGAGTTCGAGAAAGGTGTCTTCACCGCCGCGTATTAAACGCAGCAACTCGTCACGCGATGTCTGTGGGCCAGAGGTTGAGAGGATGTACTCCTGAAAGGAGCGTTCGGAGGTCGGCTCGTGCCGCTGATTACGAAATTTTCTGCGAGCCATTTGTGTATTGACGGGGCTCTAAACCCGCCCGGATGCGAGAAGCATCGCTGGTATCAAGACAAAGGCAGTTTCGAGTTTCAAGTTTCGAGTTTCAAGTTCTTACTACCCGCCGGGGATCAAATAATTTGCGGCAGGTTGCAAAACTAGAAACTTGAAACTCGAAACTCGAAACTGAATTTATTCATCCATCGGCTCCCTCACCGCTTCCAGAATCTCGATCTCACGTCGCTGTAGCAATTCACCTTGAGAGCCTATGACGAGGGCATAAAAAAGAACAGAAAGAACCGCGAACACCAAAAGTGTAACATACTCGATCAGCAAACTCTGCGCGACGAAACCGGCAGCGACTGCACCTAACGACGGCAAGGCAACTAATAACGCGATAGGCAGCAACAGCAACCCAACGGCTCCGGAAACATTCATTCGTTTGCCAAACTTCATGCGTTTCGGGAATCTAATTGAGAACCAGTTTCCGATAGCAGACATTAAAGCGGCGAAGATAACGAAGCTGATTGCGACAAAGAGCAGCGCGCCCGCAGACAGGTCACGAAAGATAATTTCGTTGACGGCGAGCAAGGCGCCGGAAAAGAGGAGTGCGACGAAAACGATCGCGATGTTCTTGCCAACCAGAATCTTCCAGCGCTCAGCCGGAGACAGGATCAACGCCCGCATGCCTCCCTCTTCAAAAGCAAATTGGTTGCAAAGCAAGCCTGAGAGAATCAGAAACACATAGAGCACTCCGCCCGCGGCAATCAACCCGTCGCCGTAAACCATGAAATCACTTGCTAACGATGACCGTCCGCTCGAACCAGCCTCGTTGAAGCGACGGCTGTTTACCAGTCTAACTACGATCAAAATCAGCGGCATCAACGCCATCATTCGCACCTGAGCGTTGCGCGAGATGTAGCGCAACTCTTTCTCGATGACGGCGGCGAGCGAGGACGAGACCAGCGGCAACTCCCATCCCGTGTAGTTCACAGCTTCACCAATCTGCGGCGAAGTTGCAGCTTTTCGTTTCCTGCCGCCGATACCCAAGGCTGCGCGACGAGCTATCCAGTAGGTCGTAACGATCAGCAATGCTGTGTAGAACGTCAATGCAAACAGCGCGAGCGCGAATCCAATCACGTCACCCGTCAGACCATTAGTCAACGCAAAAGCGGCCGCACCCGGAGGAGTCCAGCGCAACGCCTTCACAGACTCGGCGTGCTTGAAGATGACTGGCGCCACCTGGCCCAACAAAGCCGCTCCCAAACCTACGACAGCGCCAATGATGGCTACCAGACTTTCGCCACGCGACCTGCGCTTTCGAGTCATTGAACCGATCGATACAGTCAGCCACTTCGTCAACGCGAGGCCAAACAGCGCGGCCACCAAACTCGCCAGCATCGCGCGGCCCAGCCTCCCCGTGCCTAATCCTGCGCCCACACCTATTGCGAGAATGGCCGGAATCGCAAAGATGGACTGCAGCGTCGTCAGGTCGCTGATGAAGTCCACTGCGAAAAGTTTTTTCAGACTGATCGGGTACATCAGGAGACTGCCGGGATCGAATTGTCTGCCGCTTCCCGTGCTCAGCGGCAACGTCGCCCAGATGAGATAGCAGAATGCAAAGATGGTGAAGAATATGAATTCCCCGGAAATGCCGGACGACATGGGTACACCTGATCGATGTTCAAGGACGGACGAGAGTCCCTCGGGGCGCGTCAGCGCATACGCAGCAGCCGCAAGGCCGGCGGCAATAAGCAACGACAGAGCTAGCGCCAGCAACATTCCCAGTACGGAGGCAATACGCGTGACCGCTGCTTTCGAACTCCTCAACGAGTTCTTGAAGAGCGTCCATTTGAGCCAGATGAGAGTGAGAAGTTGAGACACGAAGAGAAAAAGTTTCGAGTTTCGAGTTTCGAGTCATCGGGATGAGATCTCAGATATCTCAGATCTTAAATCTCAGATCTGAGATCTCAATAGGAGACCTGAGACTTCCCGCCACCGCAGTATATGATAGTTATCTGGGTCACCGTCTCGCGAAAGCCCTCTATGCCGATCAACTCGAGCGCCAACATCGTCAACGCATACGTAAGTCTGGGCTCAAACCTTGGCGACCGCGCGGGCTATCTGCTACTCGGAGTGCGCGGAATGATGGAGTCCGGGTTGGAAGTACAGCGTCTTTCAGCAATCTATGAAACCGAGCCGGTTGAGAATTCTGCGCAGGCACTCTTTCTAAATATGATCGCCGAGTTGCGCGGTGACAGGTTGCCCACACCGGAACAGGTGATGGCGCGATTGCTACGAGTTGAATTTTCGCTCGGACGAACTCGTGAGGTTCCGAAAGGCCCACGAACGCTCGATCTGGATTTGTTGCTCTTTAAGAATGAGAGTCGCGACACCGAGTTTCTGACTTTGCCACATCCGCGCATTCAATATCGGCGTTTTGTACTCGTACCACTCGCTGAACTCGTTCCCAACCTCATCCACCCAACGCTAAATGAAACCGTCGCGAATCTACTTGCCCAGACAGAAGATTGCCCAGCAGTAAGAAAGTGGCCCTAAACCTGGGAGCGGGAACCTGGGACGCGGGCGGCCCGCCCGCCTGAGCGAGGCTTGCGAGCGAACAAACGCGCGCTCTATTCAACCTCAGTGGCAACGCAGGTCTGGCGGACGAGGCCGTCCGCGCTCCCAGCAAAGAGCTGCGAGTAGTCAGCAGCTCGTTTTTCCATCAAGACGAGTTTTTCTATGAAGACGACTCTCGCAGAGTCGGGCTTTTCTTTGTGATCAAATTGCGTGCGCATTGTGTTTTCATTGTGAGACACGCTTTCGTCATAAAATCGTCCCGCCTTTGACATTAAGCGATTGACAGCTCTGTTTCGCTAACCTAGATTGACTGAACTTTCAACGATCGTCGCCTCACCGAAGTCTCAAACACAAGTTGAGCCTACCACCCCGGCTGAATCGAGGTGTGTGCAGTCGCGGGATCGCGATCAAATAACAGTTAGCAGTTTTGCGCCAAGTATTGGCGGCAGATCTTCTTGAAACGAGGGCAAGGATATTGGCAGTTCGCTTTAGTTCCCCTGATAGCGTAGTCGCTGGTTCATCATTTTCCCGAATAATCATCTCAATCGCTTTTCTTCTCTTGCTGGCGGGCAGTAGTGCGGCCAATGGGGCTACGATTATTGTTCCCGCAGGAGGGGATCTGTACGCCGCGCTCAACGCGGCACAGTGTGGCGACACAGTGGTGTTGGCAGCTGGCGCGAGTTTTACCGTCGCTGGTCTCGAGTTGCCTTTCGTGCTCAAGCGGAACGACGCTTGTACGGGTGGCGACGCCGACTGGATAACCGTGCGCTCGTCGAACTTTGCCAGTTTGCCGTCTTCATTGCGGGACCTGACACCGGCGCAGATCCAGGCGCTTAACCTTCCGAAACTGGTAACCAATACCGCGACGCCGGCGCTGGAAGCGGTGGCCGGAGCGCACCATTACCGCGTGATTGGTCTGGAGATAAAGAACGATAGCCGGGGACAGACCATCATCAATAACGGACTCGTTTTTGCGGGCATCGTTCACGGCAGCAGTCCGCCACTGACACTCGCAACCGTACCGCGCCACATTGAGTTTGATCGCGTTTGGGTGCACAGCGAAGAGGATGGCACTGACTCGGAAGTGGCGACCTGCCTGCGTGGTTTTCTGCTGGGCGCGGCTGAGATCACGATCAAGAACTCGCGGGTGGCTGGCTTCCGCGCCTTTGCCCCGGGAACGCTTAACCCACAGTCTTCGCAGGCCATCCTGATCGAGAAAGGGCCCGGGCCGTATACGATTGCGGGAAACTTTCTGGAAGCCTGGTTCACCAGCATCTTCACCGGCGGTGGACCGCAGTGGATCACTAACCAGGCGAGCGTGGCCAGTGGTGCGACTTCGTCACAAGCGACGCTGTCGCACGTCAACAATCTCGCGGTCGGCGATTACATTGCTTTTCGAGTGAGCGGACAGGGAAGTCCCTATCAGGTGGCCAGGGTAACGAGCATTAACGGCAGCACCGTGAGCTACGTGCCGCAACCGGGACTCGACGGTGGCACGACCGGGAACCCCTTGCTGGCCGCACCGGACGTGCCCGGAGATGCGGTCTGGAATGGTGATACCCCGAAGCAGTTGAGAATCACCAATAATGTTTTCTGGAAGAACTCGGTGGTGGCGCAGGCGGCGGCGGTCCATGGTTTCTATGGCAAGGGTCATATTGAATTCAAGACGGCGACCGACACCTGGGTTGAGGGCAATGACTTTTCCGGTTTCGGCGCCGGCTTCACCATCACCAGCCGCAACCAGCCGAGTGAGTCGACGGCCGGAAATAATCCGTGGGCCACCATCACCAATCTTACTTTTCGCAGTAATCGCTGGCGCTCGTCATCGCTGTCGGCTTCCGGGCCGGTGATCGGCATCCAATTGATCGATAACAATGCCACCACGGTGGCGGGGCGGAATGTCACGTTCGAGAACAACCTCTTTGAAGATCTGGGTGGACCACTGGCGAACGTAGTGGGGGCGGCGGGAGTCGTGTTTAGACACAACACGGTGGTCGGCGGCACGCCGCCGGGCGAAGTCTCCATGATTCTTGGCTATCCGGTGCAGAGTCCTGGCTTCCGTCTGGACGACAACATTCTGCGGAATAATGAGTACGGCTTAAGTTGTCCGCTCGGCACTTATCAGGCGTGCTATCCGGGATTTTCCATGGTAGGAAATGTGGTGCTCGATAATCGTTCCCCCCAATCACAGCAGGTAAATGGTCCACTGTCCAATGGTTATCCGGCGGGGAACTTCTTCCCGGGCCTGTTGTCGCAGATCCAGTTTGTTGGTGCCAGTGGCTTCGGCTTGTCACTCTCTCCGCTGAGCCCGTATCGGGGCCGGGCGAGTGACGGTACCGATCCGGGAGTAGACATGAACGCGTTGATTGCCGCTTTGAACGGAGCGACATCGCCCGCGCCAACTCCGACGCCTACTCCTACTCCTACTCCAACGCCGACGCCGACACCAACACCAACGCCGACACCAACCCCAACGCCGACACCAACCCCAACGCCGACGCCTGCTCCAACACCCAGATCGCCCGGCAGTGTCGAAAGAGCGCGCTCACATGCGGCAACCCTGGTTGATGGCCTGGGCATCGTTCCTATTCGATCGGCAGGTGTCATCGATCAGGTGAAGCCGCTATCATCCGTATCGACCGGAGATCTGGAAGCGTTGACCAGCGATATCGAGCTTGCTTACAGCGACTTCAGTTTGGAAAGTACGGTGTTCGGCGGCTTAGCGAGTCGAATCAACACGCAGATTCTTTCGTCGATCTATTTCTCGCGAAGTGCAGCCGCACTATCAAGCAAGACTGGTTTGACTGTCAGCGTTTCGTCACACCTGCGCCGGCTCATCGCGCACCTTTCCATGGCAAACGATCTGATGGTGTACGCATACATCCGGCCCGAGACTGCTGCGGTGGCCCAAACAGTGAATGCGCAAAGTAACGTGAGCATCGGCACGCCGAGCACTGGTTACGAGGTGACGGCGCTGAGCGGCATGGCGCCCTTGAGTTTGGGTTCGGTTTTTGGCATCGCCGATCAGCCGCCGCTAAGTTCGCAAACAGTTTTCGCTAGCCCGACACCAAACGGCTTGCCATATGAGTTAGGCGGAGTGAGCGTGACGATCGGTGGCAAGAGCGTGCCAGTGATCTATGTGTCGCCGCAGAGGATCACGTTTTTTGTCTCCGCTGAAGTAAACGTTGGCACGGCAGAGGTATTGATCACCACACAAAATGGTTACGTGTCGCGCGGGATGGCGACGATTGGCAGTAATGCATTCCGGATCATGACTGGGGGTGCGGATGGAACCGGAACGGCAGTGGCCATGAACGCTGGGCGCGATAGTAGCAACGAGGTTTTCGACGTTCTGACGCCTGAGAATCTTGGGTCAGATAAGCGGACCCGATTGCGGATCTTCGCAACGGGTGTCAGTGGCAGTGCGGTTAACAGCAATGCCTCGAACGACGTGGTGGTTGAAGGAGTAGTGCGACCAAACTACGCCGAGTCGATGGTGCTACAGGCTCGCCTTGGAGACGGTCGCCTGTTTAATTTGCCGGTAGAGTTTGCCGGAGCGGCCGGAACTTTGCCCGGACTGGATCAGATTGAAGTGGTACTGGTCCCGCAACTAGCCGGCGCCGGAACAGTCGAACTCACACTCTTCATTAATGGCCAGGTGAGCAATGCGCCCACAATTCAAGTGCGGTGAGAACGCGGCGCACGTGTTCCGTAAAAGGGTCCTCTCTTCTCCACCTGATCTTTCCTGAATTGCCGAGCAGCAGATCCAATCAGACGGGATTCCGTGTCCCGATCCCTCCTGAAAGCGCCCACCGCAGACACTGTATGAATCGGCGTCGAGAATCACAGCAACAACCGAAAGCATTAGCCGCGGATTCACGCGGATGACACGGATCTGAATTAGGCAGATGAGTTTGAGTTTGGGCAACGTTTGATTTGTCATCGTTCAACGCGGTCGATTTAGGCAGAACGCAAATAGCTTTACCCTCAGATCCGCGTCATCCGAGTTCATCTGCGGCTAATATTCCAGGGTTCTTCAAACAATTCAGAGTAAAACTGGAATCTGGACGCAATTAGCTATCTTCATTTCCTGGGGAAGCGGTTTTGTGATTGAACCCCAAGCCCGACTTAAGCTAAGCTCTGAATTGCGTTTCTGGCCGGGCCGTAAGAATTTGGTGAAGCCAGTCGGTTTTCGTAAGGGAAGTTGCCCTTGTCTTACGCAAGCCATTTAAGGAAAGCCAATTAAATAATGAGTGTCACCGCCAATAAGAATCTCTGGCGAGTTCTCGCCGTCTCTGCCGCACTCCTCTTTGCCTTCGCCACCGTGCTAACGAAGCTCGGTCGCGATTGGTGGACCGATGAGAATTACTCTCATGGTCTCCTGATTCCTTTCATCATTGGATACATTCTTTGGTCGCAACGGGATCGGTTCGATCGGGAGGCTCGACGCCCATCGTTCGTCTGGGGAATCGCGCTTATTGTGCTCGCTCTGATTGGGTTGTGGGCCGGCATCGCGGGCGCGGAGCTTTATGTGCAGAGAATGTCGTTTGTCCTGATGCTGATCGGGATTGTAGTCTATTTTTGGGGCTTCAAGTTTCTCCAGTTGTCAGCGGTTTCATTTGCACTGCTCCTACTCGCCATTCCCATTCCCGCAATAGTTTTCAACGAGATTGCCTTCCCGCTACAACTCTTTGCTTCGCGCTGCGCGGTGTGGTCCATGAGCCTGTTGGACATCCCGGTGCTCCGCCAGGGAAATGTTATTGAGCTAATCCCCCTTGGCGGCCGGGAGATCAAGAAGCTCGAGGTTGTGGAAGCATGCAGCGGGATTAGATCGTTGATGACACTTGCCACACTCGCTGTGGTCTTCGCATATTTTTCATTTCCGAGAGATGAAAATGATTCTAACGGCGACGGCAATGGCAAAGGCGGCGGCATTTGGAAATGGATAAAATCTTATGGATTCTGGCGCTCGGCGATCCTGGTTGCTTCGGCGGTGCCGATTGCCATCCTGACAAATGCCGGACGCGTTAGCGGCACTGGTGTACTGGCCCACTACTACGGGACGCAAGTCGCAGATGGTTTCTTCCATACCTTTTCGGGCTGGGTGATTTACATAGTTGCCTTCGTAATGTTGTTTGCCGTTGGTTGGATACTTGATCGCTTCAGACCCGCTAAACCAAAGCGCACCGCGACGGTTGCCGAAGAGAAAGAATCCCGCGATGCCGTGCCGACCGCGCAGATTGTTCAAGCGGAGGGAACCGAATAGATGAAAAACTCCTGGCGTGTTGCCTTAGTTATTGTTCTTCTGCTGGCAGGTGGCGTTGTGGTTAACGGCTGGGCGTATCTCGGCGAAGCGCAGGTGTCGCGTAAGCAGCTTGTCGAGTTCCCCAAAGAGCTCGATGCCTGGCGACAAACCGGGGGCGATCAACGATTCGATAATGCCACCCTCAGCGTGTTGCGCGCGAGCGACTATCTAATGCGCGATTACACCACCGCCGGCCGAGCCGCAAACCTGTACATCGGTTACTACGCAAGCCAGCGCGATGGCGCGACTTATCACAGTCCGTTGAATTGTCTGCCGGGCGCCGGCTGGACCATGAGCGATCCTTCGAATGTCACTATCACGCCGAACGGCCGTCCCGCCTTCGTCGCCAACAAGTTCATGATTCAGAACGGTGAGCACAAGGAGTTGCTCATCTATTGGTACCAGGGCCGTGGCCGGGCAGTAGCGAGCGAATATTGGGGGAAGGTTTATACCGTTCTCGATAGCGTACGAATGCGTCGTTCAGATGGTGCAATGGTACGCGTGATGATTCCAGTCGGCGCTTCGGAAGCTGAGGCAACCAGGGCGGCCACCGACCTCGCCGCGAGTGCTTCGAAAGCGCTCCCGGCGTTTATCCCTGACTGATTCGAACAACATGTTTACCGGAGGATTTGCGGAAATCGTGCGGAATTGACCCTATCGTAAAATTGTCTCACTTGTTAGCCATCACGAGGCATTGCCCGCCAAGGATGCGTAGGGAAGTGAGCACGAAACGCGAATCACGATCTTAACTTGCCCTCGGGCAGGAATTCAGTTCGCGATGGAGTAAAGAAAAGAATGAATACCGAGTGCCGAAGCCGATTTTACTACCCCACCCTTCTGTCATTTCTCTTAGTGGCGCTGTTCGCGCTGGCCGGTTGTACCAACCCTGAAAAAGCCAAAGCAGAACACCTCAGCAAGGCTGATGCTTACCTGAAGGAACAAAAGTATCAGGAAGCCTCGATCGAGTATCGCAACGCTTTGCAGATCGACGACAGACTTGCCTCGGCGCATTGGGGCCTCGCCCAGGCCTATGAAGGCCTGCAGCGATATCAGGAGGCCTTTGAAGAGCTCAGGAAGACGATCGATCTGGATCCCAATAATCTTGATGCTCGCTTGAAGCTTGGCAACTACTACATTGCCGGCAGCAAGGGTCGACCGGAGCTGATCACCGAAGCTGAACGCCTCGCCAAGGAAGTGCTGGCCAAAGACGCAAACAACGTCGAGGGCCACATCCTCATGGGCAGTGTGTTGTTTGCCCAGGGTCAAAAGGACAAGGCGTTCGAAGAGCTCAAAAAAGCGGTCAGCCTTGATCCAAAACGCGTGGAATCGTACTTGAGCTTAGCTCGCTTCTACGTGGTGACGGGAGATCTCGGAAAGGGTGAGGAAGTCTTTAAGCAGGCTATCGCTATTAACGCCAATTCCGCCCTGGCCCACAGTGAATACGGCAAGTTTCTGGCCCAAACGAATCGTCTGGCAGAAGCTGAAGTTGAGTTGCGCAAAGCTGTCGAGGTCGATCCGCAACATCGCCCGTCGCGTTTCGTGCT
>JANNON010000249.1:0-2481 GCA_031399105.1 Blastocatellia bacterium
CAGGTGTGCGAGTTGCAACCATGCGGTATTGGGGCGTGCTGCTTTCCGGTGTGCTTGCTGGAATTGGCGGCGCCTATCTTTCCATTGGCCAGTCGTCGCTATTCACCCGAAACATGACCTCGGGTCGTGGCTTCATTGCGCTTGCTGCATTGATCTTTGGTAAGTGGCGACCGGTGCAAACGCTGCTTGCCTGTCTCCTGTTTGGTTTGACTGAAGCCGTGTCTATCCAGATGCAGGGCGTCGTCAAGCTGCCGTCCGGTGAAGATATTCCGGTGCAGTTTATTCAGATGGTGCCCTATGTTTTGACGATCGTGGTGTTGGCAGGTTTCATCGGATCGTCGCGACCCCCACGCGCGCTGGGAATTCCCTATCAGAAAGAACGGTAAAAGTTAGTTGGGCAGGTTAATGCCGGTTCGTGATTGAATGAGCGATATTCAAAAGGCGTTCCTTCCATTCGCCTTTTTCGCACGAATTAGTCGAACCCGACCAAATCCCTTAAACTACGACCATGTCTGAAGCATCAGCCGTTTCGAGTCTCTACGCCAACGCCGAGCACGCGGCCAGGACTATTCGTTCACTCATAGGACCCGATGAGGCTCGCGTCGCACTCGTTCTTGGGAGCGGGCTGGGCGGTTTCGCTGATGACTTCGAAGATGCCACCGCGATTCCATATCACGAAATTCCTGGCTTCGTCTCGTCAACCGCTCAAGGCCACGCAGGCAAGCTGATAGCCGGCAAGGTTGATCGAGTGCCAGTGCTTGCCATGCAGGGCCGCGTGCATTTCTACGAAGGCTACTCCCTATCACAAGTCACCTTCCCAATGAGGGTCTTCAGACTGCTCGGGATCAAAACCGTGATCCTGACAAACGCCGCGGGTGGAATCGATAACCAGTTGACCCAGGGAGCGCTGATGGTCATCAGTGACCATCTTAACCTGATGGGTGTTAATCCGCTTGTTGGCCCAAACGACGAACGATTCGGTCCGCGCTTTCCCGATATGTCTGAAGTCTATGCCAGAGAATTGCAGGAGTTGGCCGTCGAAGAGGCGCGTGATTTAGGAGTCGAAGTGCGACGAGGAATCTACGCGGCACTTTCAGGACCGAGTTATGAAACTCCAGCCGAGATTCACATGTTTCGAACTTTCGGCGCCGATGCGGTAGGAATGAGTACGGTTCCGGAAGCGATTGTCGCGCGGCACATGGCGATGAAGGTTCTCGGCATCTCGTGCATTACAAACATGGCAGCGGGAATCAGCGATCAACCAATCAATCACGACGAGGTGATGGAAACTGGCCGGCGCGTCCGTGTCACGTTTGGCCAGTTGCTGCGGCGCATCATCGCGAAACTACCAAAGCAGGAAGTATGAGCATGATCATCGGTATCAGCGGCGGGACGGGGTCCGGGAAGACTACGGTCGCCTCAAAAATTCTCGAGGCGGTGAAGGCAAGCGAAGTCGTTTTTATTCAGCAGGACTCTTATTATCGTAATTTGAAAGATCTGCCGCTCGATTATCGGCAGGTGGCAAACTTCGATCATCCCGACGCCCTGGATAACGAGCTGCTCGTGAATCATGTGCGGAAATTGAGGGCCGGCGAGGCGATCGATCTGCCGCTTTACGATTTCAAGACGCATTCACGGATCAATGAAACACGCCACGTCGAGCCCAAGCCGATTGTGATTGTGGAAGGCATTTTGATCTTCACCGATGCGCGATTGTTGGAGCAGATGGATATCAAGGTGTTCGTCGACACTCCCGATGACATTCGTTTCATCCGGCGTTTGCGTCGCGACGTAGCCGAACGCGGCCGCACAGTCGAATCCGTGATCGAGCAATACCTCGCCACGGTCCGGCCCATGCACATGCAGTTTGTCGAACCGTCAAAGCGTTATGCGGACGTTATTATTCCTGAGGGTGGTCATAATCTAGTGAGTATCGATCTACTAAGCGGAAAAATTCGCGAGAAGTTGGCCGGTGCTTATAGTCCAGTTGGAGGTCAACGTTGAGCGAAGAGAGTTTGAATTCATTAATCAAAGATGCAACTAATGCCCGGCTACATTCAGTCGCGCCTTTTTCTGGTTTTCTGGTCGGCGCTGCCGTGAGAACTGAGGCCGGCAAAGTCTACACCGGATGCAACGTGGAAAGCGCGAGTTACGGATTGACTGTGTGTGCCGAGCGTGTGGCGATCTGGAAAGCGCTGTCGGAAGGCGAGCGGAATTTCACCGAGTTGGCAGTGGTTGCAGACACCGCCATGCTGACTCCGCCGTGTGGTACGTGCCGGCAGATCATCTGGGAGTTCTGTAAGAATGCGACGCTGGTGATGGCAAATCTGAAAGGCGAAAGCGAGGTAGTGTCGATTAGAGAGCTGCTGCCACGTGCCTTCGACGCGCGATTCCTGAAGGGTGCATCGAGTAAGGAATGATTGGTTTAGATAGCACCAGGCTTGTTTGGAGGTCTCGCTGTGGTTTTGCACAAAAGGTCGG
>JANNON010000355.1:0-11924 GCA_031399105.1 Blastocatellia bacterium
ATCTGGTATGCCGGTGCAAACGAAGATCGTTGAAAAGAACGACGATGCGACGACTTTGCGGTTGAGCGCGATGGAGCGAAACCCCAAGATCTCCGCCGACGAATTCAACATCAAGCTTGATCCCAGTGTGAAGATCATCAAAGGCTAAAGCGGCTTACATAACTCAAAGCCAGTGGGGCTCTGTCGTTCGAAAGACTAGAGCCCCTTTTCATTTCCACTGGCCCAGTTGTCTGGTCTTGCCAAGTCGCGATTCGTCGCATATCCTTCGAACAAAATTGATCGATCGAAATACTTAATTGGTCCAACCGCTTTCAAAATGAGAAAGACTAAGTTTCTTAAATTAAAACTGCGCGAGGCGAGCTTCATTAGTCGCGCTTTGCTTTCGAGTCGTCATCCCGTGCTTGCTCATTTGATTCCCATGCGGCGGTGCAATCTCGCCTGCGGTTACTGCAACGAATACGATCATTCGTCGACACCGGTGCCGATGGAACTCATGAATAAGCGAGTAGATAAACTTGCTGATTTGGGTACTTCGATTATTACGATTTCGGGCGGCGAGCCGATGATGCATCCACAATTGGATGACATCATTCACCATATTCGTCTGCGCGGAATGATTGCTGGACTGATTTCGAATGGCTATTACTTCACTCCTGAACGCATCAAGCGACTGAACAAGGCCGGCCTGGAGTATTTGCAGATCAGCATCGACAATATCGAGCCTGACGAGGTTTCGCGAAAGAGTCTGCGCGTGCTCGATAAAAAGCTCCGCTATCTCTCTGAATACTCAGACTTTCACGTCAATATAAATTCAGTCATTGGCGGCGGAATCAAGAATCCGCAGGATGCATTAACAGTCGCAGAACGGGCGGTCGAGCTGGGTTTCTCGACAACAGTGGGAGTGATTCACGATAACGACGGCACGCTGAAACCGCTTTCACCGCGAGAGAAAGACATCTTTCAACGCGTTAAGAAACTTGGGAACAAAGATCACGCGCGCCTGAACTGGTTTCAGGACAGCATCGCTGAAGGCAAGCCCTACAACTGGCGTTGCCGTGCCGGTGCGCGTTATCTCTACATCTGTGAAGAAGGCCTGGTTCACTGGTGCTCGCAGCAAAGAGGTTATCCGGGAATTCCGATCGAGGACTACACGATGGAAGACTTTGACCGGGAGTACAACACTGAGAAGTGGTGTGCCTCGACCTGCACGTTGCAGTGCGTCCATCAGGTCGGAATTCTGGACAACTGGCGTGACCCCCAAAAGACGCAAACCCAGATCGCAGCTGAGATCGAGAAGAAGAAGTCCGTCGGTGAGATGCTCCGCGCTGACTAATCCCACGTTCTTCAGACTGTCTTAATTCGGTAACCTGAAATGGATACCAGCCTCAAGACTTTCAACTTACTGGCGCTCGTCGTTTCTATTGCTCTGATTTACCCTCCCTACGATGCAAGCAAGGGACAGCAAACCAATTTGGCTAGAACGGGAACGCCCGTTTTACTTACTGTCACAGTGGCCGGCAAAGATGGTGAGTTCGTACGCGATCTAAACCGCAGTCACTTCGAGATTGCAGTTGATAAGACACCAGCAAAGATCGTTTCTTTCAAACAAGAAGATGTGCCTATGAATATCGGCATCCTCTTTGACGCTTCCAGCTCGATGTGGCTAGGCACCTCGAAAGAGAGTCGAAAGAGAATGGTGATATTGCAGGACGCGCTACGAAGTTTTTTCAAGCATAGTAATCCCGCCAACCAGTACTTCCTCCTGGCTTTTAATACCCGGCCACAACTTTTGGTTGACTGGACCTCCGATCCTGAACTCCTGGCAGCAAAGCTTGGCGACGTGTCGCCCAAGGGAGGCACGGCGTTGTTCGACGCCTGTTACCTGGCCCTTGATAAAGCTCAGAACGGACCTCACAAGAAACGCGCGCTCATCTTGCTCAGTGATGGAATGGACAATATGTCGCAATACACGTTCAAGCAATTGCGGGAGGTTTTGCGAGACATAGACATACTTGTCTATGCGATCTATGTCGATCAGACTGTGACTGGCCTTGCCGGTTCTACACTGGGCTTAGCGGGTCGAGATATTCTGAGCGATCTCAGCTCTGATTCGGGTGGGGAACTACTTTTTCAGAGCAGGGAAAGGCCGCTAGTCGCGGTGCTCGAAAGAATTGCCACTGAGTTACGGAGTCAATATACGATCGGGATTGCAACAAACGAATCTACGAAAGAAATAAAATGGCGCAAACTCACAGTGAAGGTCAACGCGCCTGCCACTGCTCCCAAGTCCCAGAAGGTCTCCGTTAGAACTCGCGACGGCTTCTACGTCCGTTAAATTTCAACACAGATTTTCTCATCGCAACCGCAACGAAAGTTCCGCCACTTTCGCTCTCGCCGTCTGGCAGCGATGATCGGGATAGTAGTTGGATGGATATAACCATCCAACACGTTCGGGCTGAATCCTCATTGACTTGGACTAACCCTGCGCATATAAATTGGCGTTGGTCATCGCTCATAACTCACACTTCAAGGTGGCTAACATGAACCACAGAGCCTTTTCAGTGCAATTCTTCAATCAGTGCTAGCCTCTCTTCTGTCTATTCTGGTATTCGGTTTTCTTGCGTTAACAATCAATGTCGCAAGTCAGGAAACTACACCGGTTCCGCAGGATCCTCGCGTTTTTGGTGGGCCTGAAAGAAAACTCTACAACGGCGTGCCGCCTCATTTGCCAGTGCGTCTTGATGTCAAGAATGTAGAGAGCGATAAGTGGGTGCACGACCTGGAAGTGGTGGTCACAAATGTTTCAGACAAACCAATCTACTTCATGGACATGTTTGTGTTCCCAGTTGGCTTTAAGAGTCCGAAAGGCTACACAATCGGGTACTGGCTAAAGTACGGACGTGCCAGGCTAATCAACTTTGCCGAACCGCTGCAACCCGATGACGTCCCTATCAAGCCCGGTGAAAAGCACATATTCAAAATATCCGAAAGCGACGCTAAAGGGTGGGACGCTTTCAGAGAGCGAGAAAACAAACCTGAGCCGACAAAGCTGGAACTGGCATTTCAAAGAATAAATTTCGGCGATGGAACCGGCTTTGGTCCGGGTGGTAAGGCGATGGACAAGCATAGAAAGGTCAGCACCCTCGAGAATTGTCTTCCACCACCTCAAACCCGGTCGGGCCCACCATCAGTTACCTCGACCTCTTTTTTACCGGCTCTCTTGCCGGTAAAATTTTATGCGGATGTCTCTTTGGATTTCTTCAAGAAACCAACAGTTCCTCAAACTAACTGTGGTTAGCTTGGTTGTCGGAATGTACAGGGAGAAGAGGTGACCTGTGCGCGTACCTGCGACCCCGAGGCTGACAGACCGTCATCCACTGACTTTGGGTGTAATAGTAATCCACTTTGCTCGTGTCAGTTTGAACATACTGTCGAGAATACGTGCTTTGACCCGGACAGTGGCTTACCATTGTCTTGCTTTGATGTGTTCCTATCCCCCTGTACCTCAGTATGCATGCCGAACTGTGGGCCTGAGGGGGAAGAATACGGTAACTGTTTCGATGGTAAGGACAACGACGCTGACGGGTTTCCGGATTGTGCGGAACCGTCTTGCCAGCTAGCTAATAATTTTGAGGGGCCGATCTATCAGGCTGGAGGCGGAATGGACTGCACGTTATGTAGTGACGGGCTGGACAATGATTGTGATGGGCCGAAGGACACTAATGATGGAGATTGCCAATTATGTTACAGCTCACCAATCGTGATCGACACTCTAGGTAATGGGTTCGATCTAACAAACGCCGTCAATGGGGTTAGCATTGACTTGAATTCAAATGGAATCCCAGAAATCCTGGGATGGACAGCGCCGGGTTCAGACGATGCATGGCTCTGTTTAGATCGTAACGGAAATAACACCATTGATAGCGGAACCGAACTGTTTGGTAACTTCACTCCTCAGCCAATACCACCTGCGGAAGAAGAACGGAACGGATTCCTGGCTTTGGCCGAATATGACAAGCCTGCTAATGGTGGCAACGGTGATGGGAAAATAAACCGTCTCGACGCAGTCTTTGACACGTTTAAGGTTGTGGAAAGACCTCAATCACAATGGTTATTCCGAGGCTTCAGAGTTACACACCTTGCTGGCGCTTGATCTTAGGACGATCGAGCTGAACTACAAAACCTCTCGACGAACGGAGGAGCATGGCAATCAGTTCAGGTATCGCGCCAAGGTGAAAGACAACGAGATGCTCAATTAGGCCGGTGGGCATGGGATGTCTTTTTGGTCACTCAGTAACTCTCGATAATCAAAAAAGGTTCCTTCACAGTTTCTGTGGAGGAGATTCGAGTTTAAGCCTGAACTCTTAACGGACTTCGGTGAAACTGATTACGACCAACATTCGACTGAGTGACATTGTCGGGCAGCCTCCAATTTTAAAGTTCTGAAAATACTCCTTAGAGTTCAGCGAATGCCATTACGCCTTTTCGGATCCGCTCAAAGTTCCTCATCGCAACCGCAACGAAAGTTCCGCCACTTTCGCTCTCGCTGACTGGCAGCGATTGTCGGGATATGCCTGAGTACAGACTCGCGTGTCCAGGAATCGCTCGTACTCAAGTTTCGCCTGCCCCAAATTGTTCATCGCTTCCAGCAGCGCTGCTATCCGGAATGGTATTGATTCGTCCGGCTCCCCGCCTTTTTCTGCCAACCTGAACTCAGAAAGCGCTTCTGTCCACGATCCTTCCGCAGACAGTTCAATCGCCAGCAACTTGCGAGTGTGCGCATTCTCTTCCAGCGTTAGCGCGTGCCGGTATTCCTGAATGGCTCGGCTTGGATCGTTGCTTACTCTTGCATAACTTGCACGCGCCAGATGGGCGTCGACGCTGTTCTTGTCTCGATAGAACGTCCACGCGATCAGCGAGATCACAACCAGCAAATAGATCAGCGGCAGAGTAAAACGAAACGGTATTTCTTTCTTTGTGACGGTGGGGTTAACGCCTTTGATGGCCCGTCTAAAACGAACCAGAAGATAGATCGGGAAAACGATTGGTGGGAACAGCAATGTGCCCAGCGCCCAGGCAGCCGCGGTGTGCATTCTGAAACCACGCCGGCGCGCGCTGGCTAACACCCAGGCGGAGACTAGCGCGGCAACAAGCAACACTGCCGGCCGAATCAGATCAAACAATTCGCCGGCAGACATGTTGAGTTTGAAATTCACGCGAGTGGAGGACCTGAGTCAGCAGCAACTGTGAACAGCGTAACCGAACTCGACAATCCAAGACCGGACAAGCGACCAGCCATGATTACGATCATCTCACCTGGTTCTACGAGACCGGCGTCGACGAGTGTTTTTTCACCGGTCTTGAGCATTTGTTCCGTCGAATCAGCCGGCGGCGCCAGCAGCGCTTCAACACCCCAGATCAAAGCCAGTTCGCTTTGCACTTCGCGCGTTTGCGTAATAGCGATGATTCTCTGCTCCGGCCTTAACGCTGAAAGACGGCGAGCCATCAAACCAGATTCTGTAAAGACCGCGGTGATTCGCGTACCCATTTCATCAGCTGCGAATGCCGCAGCTTCACAGAGTGCGCGACTAACGCGACCGGATTGCCTGCCTGCCCATTGCGAGGCTTTGTTCTTGTCCGGCTCTTTACCAGACTCGGCCGACTCGATGATGCGAACCATCGTCTCGACTGCTGTTACCGGATACAAGCCAGTGGCAGTTTCATTGGAGAGCATTAGCGTATCGGTGCCGTCCCAAACAGCATTCGCTACATCGGACGCCTCTGCACGCGTGGGCCGCGGACTGTTAACCATCGATTGCAACATCTGAGTTGCGGTGATCACCATCTTCCCGGCCAGAACAGATCTTTCAATGATGCGCTTCTGATAGACGGGCACAAGTTCCACGCTGGTTTCTACTCCCAGGTCTCCACGCGCGACCATCAAAGCGTCCGCAGCAGCGATGATCTCGTCGAGGTGATCGATGGCTTCCGCTTTCTCTATCTTCGCAACCAGCGGGGCACGTCCACCCAAATCCTGAATCATCTTCTTGGCTTGAATACAGTCTTCAGCTCTTCTCACAAACGAAAGCGCGATGTAATCCGCCTCTTGCTCAACTGCCCACTTTAGATCCTCGATGTCCTTCTCAGTCAATGAAGCGATTGGCAACGGCACACCGGGAAGATTGATGCCCTTGCGTTCACCGAGGACGCCGCCGTTGATCACGGTGCAAATCACCTGTGTGTCGGTCTCGCTTTCGACTCGCAATTCGATCGCGCCGTCGTCAAGTAGCAGCCGGTCGCCCGGCTTTACGACTTTCGGCAATTCCGGATAGTTCGTGGCGACCATTTGGGCATTTCCGCGAACGTCCAGGGTTGTGAGAATAAAAGTAGCGCCAGTTTCCAGCGTGACAGGCTGATTATTTTCGAGTTGGCGTGTGCGAATCTTTGGACCAGACAAGTCCACCAACACAGCGAGGCATTTGTTTAACTTCAGAGCAGCCGCGCGCGCTCGTTTGATGTCCTCCGCTTTCTCTTCGTGCGTGCCGTGTGACATGTTGATGCGCACGCCATTCATGCCAGCGGTCAGCAAGGCCTCAATAACGCCTTCGTCGCGCGTCGCCGGACCGAGAGTCGCTAATATTTTTGCTCGCCTCAAAGTACCATCCTGGTGAATTAGATTATGAACGGAATTATTGCCGAGACCCGTCTCGAATAGTTGTCAAACTCAATGCCGAAAGCGCCGCGCAGGAGCCGCTCTTCACTTCTGATCCTAATCATTGTACCGATCATAAAGATTACGACCGCGACTAGCATAAGCTGCCACTGGCCAATTGCGAGCCCCGTGGCCACCAACATTCCCAGCATCCCGGTGTAAAGAGGGTGACGCACGAACCGATAAGGTCCCGTCGTCGCCAGTCTATGACCCTCAATGAGTCGCGCCTTGACGCTCCACTCCCTACCGAGCGTGTCAATGGCATTCGCGATAAGCCATACTGAACCAATCGAAAGTACCATGGCCAGGGCGCCAAACAGCCAGTCCAGCGCTCGAGCATTTGGGGGAATTTGCCCAAACGGCTCGCGGACAAACAGGACGACATAAGAAATAAGCTGCAGGATAAGACCAAAATCCGATGCCCGATCACGTCTTGCGTCGGCCGTTCTCTCGAGTTTCCTACGCTTCAGAAGAATGGCCGCGAATACAAACCAGCAAACCATTACGACGATAAAGAGTATGGACGGGAATACGCCGAAGTTGAAAGTCATGTAATGCTCTGAACCGTTTCGCTCGGAATCGCAGTCGTGTTGCTTCCTTCGACATCCTTCGCCGCCGCTTGCCCATCAGCATACCGTTCAAACCCATCACCACACCGGTCAACATGTACGTGAGGCCGGCCAAACCAGCGAACTGTGGTCCACCATAAGGATTGGTGAGATCGAGAGCACGGCGATCGCGCAATGCAGAAGACTTTCCCGAATGCTATTGCGAGTGTCAAATAGTTCGAAGCGATTAAGTCCCAGCTGCTCCCGCTTTCGAAAATGCGTGCCGGTAGAGCAGCGCGAAGACGCCAAAGATCGCGAAGTAGCCGGCGCCGAAAATCAACATCAGCGTGGCTTTTTGATCGCCTTCCAGCATTCAATGCGCCAGACCTCACTCCCGCGCCAGCGGAAGGCGATGGAGGACGGGATTTCATCGGGGGAGATTTGGGTGGTCATGGAAGCGCCGCGTCAAGGGTCTCACGGTCGCAAGTCTCACGGTCTCAGGTCTCACGGTCTCAGGTCTCGATTCTGAGATCTGAGATTTCAGATCTGAGATCTCAAACCAGGTCGCTGCGGAACTCAGCACTCAGCACTCAGTACTCAGCACTCAGTACAGTACTCAGTACTGTTTTTTATCAATCTCCGCGCTAATCACTTCATCTATCGCCGTCGCAGCATTCTTATCAAAGCCAACGAAATGTTTAGCAAGCGTCCCATCACGCTTGAACACAAAAGTCTGTGGAATGGTGGTGTCGGTCGCGAGGAGAAAGTCAGTCAGGGCGCGGTCGGGAAAGCCGAGTGCATATTGAATCTGAAGCTCCCTGGCAAAGTCTGCCACCTTCACTCGGTCATCTGGGCCGCCAACGTTCAAGCCGACGATTGCCAGACCACGATCGCCGTAACTACTCTGCAGCTTGACCAGCAGCGGCACACTCTCGCGGCATGGCGCGCACCACGTAGCATAGAAATCGAGTACCAATACTTTGCCGGCGTAGTCTCCAATCCTCCCGCGCCCCAGGGTTCCGTCAGCTCTTTCGGGTAACACCCAGCCGAGCTCAGACAACGACGCGCCCTTCAACGGGGGCATTGGAAACGTCGTGTTTGGAGGCCCGGAGAGTGTCGGCGTAACGCTCGGGTTGTCGGCCTTGTTTGTGCACGAAGTCAGAGCTGCGACGCAGATAATCGCGACTAAGACGATGCTGGTTCTCTGTGATGAACTCGGCGAGTAGGCTGACATTGAAACATTCACGCTTTCGAGACGGAGCATTCTACACGAGCCGATCCTCGCAGGGCAGCAGCGAGTGGTGAGAGAGCCGAGTAGCGATGGTCATTAAGCGCTGAGCAAGGAAGTCAGTACCGTCACGCGGTAGCGTCGGGTCAACGGTCAGATATTGCAGTCGTGGTGCAACTGGCTGCTCCTTACCCACAAGGTGCTGACCCGCCGCTACCGCGTGACGTACTGACTAAGCCGCGACACAACAATACAAAAAGCGCGGCACTCGGTGTGGAGTGTCGCGCTTCTGTCGTCGAGGGTAAAACTGAGAATCGATCAGTTACCGGGAACTGCCGCCGCTTCTGCCGTCTGCACCGCACGCGGATCATAGGGCGTGGACAAATATTTCTTGGCGGCTGCCTGGGCGTTATCGTAGTTGATTCCTGACTGTACAGCCTTGTTGTATTCCGAAACAGCGCGGTTACGCTCGCCCTTCGCATCGTAAGCGTTGCCCCGTTTGATGCGCGCCCAAACTTCAATCCACGAGGGCTTCAGCGTACCGTTGAGCGCCGCGTCTAAGTTATCCAGCGCATTGGCCCAGTTGCGCTGCTCGAGATAAAGCAAACCAAGGTTGTAATAAACCCATGAGTTTGACCGATCAAGTTTCAAAGCCGCTTCGAACTGTTGCTGAGCTTCCGC
This sequence comes from Blastocatellia bacterium, assembly GCA_031399105.1. Lineage (GTDB taxonomy): Bacteria > Acidobacteriota > Blastocatellia > Pyrinomonadales > Pyrinomonadaceae > PSRF01. The sequence continues at coordinate 9,170 of JANNON010000355.1, forward strand.
GTAAATCCCTTCCTTCATTAACTCAATTCCGCGACGGGCGATGATCGAAACTTTCAGATCCTCGGACATGCGCAGAATTCTGTTATTCGGATCAACAATCACCTCGAGCGGCTGACCGTTCGATTCGAAATCAAAGTCTTCGCTACGGCTTTCGATGCGAACGATCGTGGTCTTGTTCTCGCCCTCGGCGCGCAGCATTAACTCCACCGGCATGCGCAACGTTTCGAGCGTCTGCTTCACAGTGCCGCGAGCACGAAACTTACCTGCACGTGTACGAATAATCTGGTAGTCGACATTGAATTCCGGAACGCCTGTGCCTTCGATCCACTGCGCAAAGAAGTAACGCATGTTCTCCGCCGCGATCCGGGTGGTAATCTTTTCGAAGTCATCAATCGATGCGTTCTTGCCGCGAAACTCTTCTGCAAAGGTGCGCAGAATGCGATCAAATTTCTCCTTGCCTAACGTCTCGCGCAACATGCGATAAACCATCGCACCCTTGAAGAAGACGATTGATTGATAAGCACCGGACTGATCGTCAAGCACGCCGGGTGCGCGCGCTATTGAAGCGGTCTGTTCAAAGGTCAGGGCGCGTTCCTGTTGCTCACGTTGTGCGGCGTCGAGGGCCCCGCCAGTCAAATGAGCCTCACGATAAGCAAAGGCGCTCCACTCAGCGAGTCCCTGAGAAAGCCAGGCATCGTCAAAGGATTTTAGCCCCACGGTCTGTCCCCACCATTGATAGGCGACTTCGCGCTGCAATCTCTCTTCGGGCATGGGCCGGCTGGAATCAAACATCTTCGACGCGAGAAAAACCATGCCGGGTCCGGAGTAAGTATCAAGCGTGTCATCATCGACCTGGGCCACAACCAGGCGATTGCCAAAACCCGGATTGCCGTAGTGTTTGGTATAGAACTCGAGCACCTGGCCCATCAGCTCGGCGTAGCCGTTAATCCGATTCTCGCTGCCTGGTTTCGCGTAAAACTGAATCTCGTAGTTTCCAAAGCGCAGGTTCTTGTTGATGTATTGACCGGCGGCGAAATCGCCGACTAACACGGGTTGACGATGGACGAAACGATAACGGGTAGCGCCTTCTTTGGGTGAAGCCTGGCCCATGACGGGATCGTCACTGGTGCCGGCGACTTGAAGGCCAGTCGGAACGATCAGGGTGATGTCAGAGGTCGCGCGATCGGCAGCATAATCGTGGAAGGGAAACCAGCGTGAAGCGTAAAGCAAATACGATCCTTCCGGCCCGACGTATGCCAGCCGCTTGGTTGCCAGCGGTCCGCCTTCCGGACTCATCAAAGCGCCACTCCAACGAAAGCGCAGCGTGATCGGCACATTTGCCGGAACCACCTGGCCCAGGTCTATGCGCACGCTGGGCCCGAGCACACCAACGCCCACGGCATCCTGAACGAATCCTGTCAGGGGCTTGCCGTCGCGTTCAATGCTATCGACTTTCAGTGAACCGTTGAGTTCAAACACCACGGAGCGGGTTGCCTCGAGCGGCAAAAAAGTAACATCAGCTCCCGCGCGAAGCATGTGTTGATCGGGGATCAGTTGCGCTTCGATGCGATAATTTGTGATATCAAAGCGCGAAGCAGCCTGCGGTGGCGCCGGTTGCTGTGCCGTGGCGGAGACAGAAGCCAGCACAATCAAAGCGAGGTTCGTCGCCAGAGTGCCGAGGAAAGTGGGCGCAAATCTTTTCATGGTTTTCGAATTTTCCCGATTATACAGCCGTGTCGCGATAACAGAACAGCGCCCAAACATGAGGGCTGCTTACCCACCCAGTTGCTTCCGGAGGTCGTCCAGCAGAGGCTTTCTGTGCAGTCAGCGTTTTGGATGGTCAGAACCAGCAGGCGGTTGGCTGATTGGGACTGGAGAAAAGGATATAAGAAATCGCGAGAGTGAGGGTTGTGCCGAGATAGACGACTTTGCGGAGGTGAACACTTGCGGCTCTGCCGCGTTCCTTGCGGTAAGCCTTGGCTTACCGTCTGAAGTCGTTTGTTTGGGAAGGTTTCGCCTCATGGGAAGTTTCAGATCAGGCGCAGCCTTATGTTTGAAGCATGTTCTCGGTAAGCCTGAGGCTTACCGCAACGAAGGCGCAAAGCCGCGAAGACTTAAAACCTGATGCTTCATTAAGGCGGGCTTGCAGTCGTTCCCACAAACTCGACATCTTTCACGTCATCAACCGATACGACCAAAGTCTTATCGATGGGCGCGAAGGCGAGTCCCTCTTTTGAAGGCAGAATACGAAACGGTTTCTCGGATGCCGATACTGTAAAGGTAAAGTTACCGTCCGTATCTGTCGTTGAGGCCAGGACTGATCCGCCTGGACTGATCAGCACCACCACAACGTTTGCGATTCCGCTTCCTGCCCCGTCCTTGACACGTCCAGTGATCTTGAAGATCGCTCGCTGTTTTGCCGGAGCACTTGAAGGTCGATCCGCGAGCGTTGGCTCGGAATTCGAAGGAGTTGTTGGGGCGGACGAAGTTGGGGAAGGTGCACTTACTGGTGATTCGGAAGGCGTAGCGGTTGGGGTTGGATCCGGTGTTGGCGCCGGAGTCTCGGTTGGTGTCGTTTCTGGCGTAGCAGTTGGCGTGGCCTCAGGCGTGGGCTGCGGCGTCTCATCAGGGGTTGGCGCCGGTGTGCTTGCAGGGACTTCTGGTGATGCGGCTGGGGTCGCACCTGGCTCCGCCGTAGGTTGAGTCTCAGCAGGAGAGGATTCAGCGGGTGCTGTTGAAACCGTCGCCGCCGAAC
>JANNON010000386.1:0-2828 GCA_031399105.1 Blastocatellia bacterium
GTCTGGTACGGTGACACTTGCCGGTGAGGCGAGTATTGATGCTCCCGCCGGGGACGCTAAACAGCATCTTCAAGCAAGCTGGGTTAAAGCAGACAAGGGGATCAGCAAAATGAAATATGCAGTGATTGTCGAAGAAGGTGAAACCAGCTTTGGTGCGCATGTGCCTGACTTGCCAGGTTGCGTGGCTGTGGCCGAGAACAAAGAAGAGGTGCTTGAATTAATCCAGGAAGCGATTGAATTCCATATCGAAGGCTTGCGCGAGGATGGCCAGCAAATTCCCCAACCCTCTTCGAGCGTTGAATACGTTGAGGTACGAGCCGCAGACTGAAGGCAGGCGTTAGGCTGACCGATTCTAGAAGGGGGAACCTGGATGATGACTCAGGATCAAACCGCTCTTGGGACCCGAAAGTCCTTCGTCGCTCCGCTGTTGGTCAGCGCTACCTTGGTTGCGCCCTTCATCGTCCTCCAATGGGTTAATCGGAGGACATTTCATGAAGCTTTCCCGTTTGTGCTTTTCACCTTCATGTCGCTGCATTCGCTGTTCATCGTACTCTTACTGACGCCTGCTCTGCGCCGCCTCCGGGCGGAAAGAAGTCTGAGAGCCTTGAACCTCGTTCAACTGGTCAGGACTCTTGCTTGGTGCCTTCCTCGGATACGTGTATGCCATTGTGGTTATCGACCAGCTTCCCTGCTTCCTCGGAGTGCCGAATTGCGACTAGGGCGTCGTGAGCGGTAGTGGAATAAGTGACAAAAGCCGCGTAACAATCGATTGACCACATCGGAAGTCAACGCTTATATTCAACGACATGGGCACAGAAAATATTAAAGAAGAGGCAATGCGATTGTTGGAGAGGTTGCCGGATGATCTGACTTGGGATCAATTAATGCACGAAATTTATGTTCGGCAGTCGATTGAAGCCGGCTTAGCGGATAGCAAAGCAGGGGCGGCCGTGGATGTCGAGGAAGTCCGGGAGCGATTTGGGCTACCATCGTGAAGGTCCTCTGGACAGAATCGGCACTCGCTCAGCTTCAAGCAATACATGATTACCTTGCTCAGTCCTCATCGGATTACGCTCTCCGTATTGTTGATCGCCTCACGGCTCGCTCAATTCAAGTAGCGACGTTCCCCTTTTCAGGTCGAATGGTTCCCGAGTATGAGCTAAATGAGGTTCGGGAAGTGATCGAAGGGCCCTATCGAATTATCTATCTGATCGACTCGGTACAACAGAAGATTGAGGTGCTCGCTGTAATCCACAGCTCCCGCGAGCAGCTTCGGCCTTTAGGATGAGTAAGTGGAATCGGGCACGCCTAAAAAAGCCTTGCAGGCTGACGCGCGATCGTATCTTTCTCAAGTAATCTTTCTCCTTCAGCTCGAATGCTGATCGCGCGCTGGGAGTAACCACCATTCCTAACCTGCGAATTTTCCCAGCGCAAAGGTTATGATCCAGGCCCATGAAACGCATCGCAACTCTGCTCTTCCTATCGCTGTTACCGATCCCCGCCACCTTTTCGCAGACGGCTCATCGAAACCTCCTTGCTGAGATTAAGCAAATTAAAGCAATTGATAATCACGCTCACGCAATGAGTTCGGCTAGTGATCAAGAGTTCGACGCCATTGCCTGCGGTGGTCTGCAGTTTGTCTCAACGCCTCCGATGCGTTTGCGACTGGAGAGCTACACGGGCGCTTGGCGAGCCTTGTACGGCTACACCGGAAAAGAAGATCTTAGTCAGTCCAGTGTGCGCGAGTTCTTGTCGCTCAAGCAGCGGGTGATGCGCGAGCAGGGCGACGATTATCCAACCTGGGTTCTCGGTCAATTAAATATAGAAACAATGCTGGTCAATCGCGTCCGGCCTGCAAAGACGCTCCCGTCACCGCAGTTCCGTTGGGTTGGTTACGGAGACCCGTTGATGTTGCCGCTGAGCACGAGGACCTTGCGTGCCGCAGACACCGACCAGCAGTTCTTCTACAAGCAGGAAGAGAAACTGCTGCACGACTATCTTAGGGCCGCGAATGTGCCGCAGTTGCCGGCCACTCTTGATCAATATCTGACGAGAGTAGTGACGCCTTCGCTTGAACGAATGAAGCGCGAAGGCGCAGTGGCAGTAAAGTTTGCTGCGGCTTACATGCGTCCGCTTAACTTCGACAACACTCCGGCCAGTGTCGCGGCGCGCATTTACGCACGTTACCGGTTTAGGGGCGAGCCATCCGCCATCGAATACAAGCAACTGCAGGATTTTCTGTTCCGCTACCTCGCTCGTGAGGCGGGCCGCCTCGGTCTGGTTGTTCACATTCACACGGGCGGCGGTTGCGGCCACTACTACAGCTTAAGTAATGGCAATCCGCTCCTGCTTGAATCGGTACTAAACGATCCGCAGTTTCGCAAAACAAACTTCGTGTTGATTCACGGCGGATATCCGTTTGTGCAGGAGGCGGCGTTTCTGCTCGAGAAACCAAACGTCTATGCAGACTTTTCCGCCCAGACATTTCTGTTGACGCCGGCCGCTCTGTCGCGTGTGTTGCGTTCGTGGCTTGAGTACGAACCGGAGAAAGTGTTGTTTGCCACCGATGCATCACCGGCAACGCCCGAAGTGAGTTGGGAGGAATCAGCGTGGTTTACCAACAAGACTGCGCGCGAAGCGCTCGCGATCGCGCTAACGGGAATGGTTGATGATGGCGACATTAGCCGAACGCGAGCGCTCGAACTCGCTCGTATGGTGTTGCGTGAGAATGCGGCAAAGCTCTACGGCTTCTGAAGTCTGCTGCGGCCATGAGGTCAGCACCACTTCGCGGTAGAGACTGTGCGAAAACTCAAGGTTTAAGGAGACAA
>JANNON010000388.1:0-3266 GCA_031399105.1 Blastocatellia bacterium
GCCCGCTTCCTTCAACGCGCCGTTTACTTCTTCGGCAGTTGTTTCTCGCTCGACATCGATCACGACGTCAACCAAAGAAACATTCGGTGTCGGCACACGCACGGAAATCCCGTCGAACTTGCCTTTCAGTTCAGGCAGCACCAAAGAAACGGCCTTCGCGTCGCCAGTCGAAGTTGGGATCATGTTTATCGCCGCTGCCCGAGCACGCCGCAAATCCTTGTGCGGAAGATCGAGTAACTGCTGATCGTTGGTATAGGAGTGAATCGTCGTCATCTGTGCTGAACGCACGCCGAACTTTTCGTGAATCACCTTCGCCACCGGAGCAAGACAATTGGTGGTGCAAGACGCGTTCGAAAGAATGTGGTGATTCTTCGGATCATACTTCTCTTCGTTCACCCCAAGCACAATCGTGATGTCTTCATTCTTTGCCGGGGCCGAGATGATCACTTTCTTGACCGTCCCACGCAGGTGTTTTTTCGCATCTTCGGCATTAGTGAAGCGACCGGTAGATTCGATCACGATCTGGGCGCCCACTGAGGCCCAGTCGATAGCAGCCGGATCTTTCTCTGAAAACACTCGAAACTCGTCCTTGTTGACCTTAATCCCGTCGGAGGTTGAGGTGATGTCTTGCTCGAGATTGCCGAGTACCGAGTCATATTTGAGCAGGTGCGCAAGCGTCCTGGTATCCGTTAAATCGTTGACGGCTACGAAATCTATCTCCGAGTCACCGAGAGATGTTCGCAAGATGTTACGGCCGATGCGACCAAAACCGTTGATGCCAACCTTTACAGCCATTCGTTTTTTATGACCTCCTACAAATTTTTCGGACCTTGCGATCACACTTGCCGCTACGCGACTATGCACAAAACAGTCGCTGTGAGTGCTTAAATAGATCGGAAACTTGGGTGTTGCTAAAGAAACCCAAGATTATGCGGCGTTTGTTTAGGTGTCAAGCCAGCATCAGATACATCTTTTTGAAACTGCCTTGCATCGTGAGACGTAGTAGAAACTTGATCCGGGGTACTATGTTTGCCAGTATTTTGTGCCGCTTCACTCCGGTCAGTTAATGATAAAGGTTAAGGAGCTTTTCGTCTGATGCCAAATCAGAAGCAACGTACTTTGTTTTCGGTGACGCTGGTTGCCGCCAATATATTCGCTTGTGCAGCCATCGCAGTTGGCCAAGCGCCAACGCCGGCACCGACCGTAAACCCTGCTCAGCGAGACGCCGCGCGTCCTCCGGGCAGTGAACGGAATACCACGGTTCCACCGGAAGCACGTCCGAATACGCAGAACCCCTCGGCGCCTCCAGCTTCCCAGCAAGCGCCGGCACAGGCTCCTCCCGGAACACAGCAGGCTCCGCCGACCACCGCACCGGGCACGCAGCCCAGCACAGTTCCTGGTGCACAGCCAATCCCGAATAGTTCCCCCGTGCCGCAAGATCCGGATCTCGCGACCGGAGAACCGAGAGCGCCGGTATTGCCGCCGCTACAAGCGCGGCCGATACCCCCAATTCCTGACATGACTCGTCTCGGCGTAGTCTCTAGTCAGCAACTCCCCCTTTCAATGACCGATGCAATCAAGCGTGCGCTCGAGAACAATAACGATATCGAAGTGGCGCGGGACGATGTGCGCTTTGCCGAGACTCAGCTGCGATCTCTCGAAGGAATCTTTGATCCGATCTTTTCCATCACGCCGACTTACGACAAGCGCATTTCCCCGTCGCAAAGCTCGCTGAGCGGCGCCGACAGTGCTGGTACAACTTCGACCACGACTTATTCGTGGGACCCGGCTGTCACCAAGCAGTTCGGGCGCGGTGGCGGTCAATACACGATTAGCTTTGCCAACAACCATACGAATACCAGTAACAGTTTCAGTTTGATCAATCCCTACTACTCTTCGAATCTCGCTTTGCAGTTTGTGCAACCACTCTGGCGTAACCGCTCGATCGATAACAACCGGCGTCAGATTCGTATTCAGCGCAAGCGAGTAGAACAGTCGGACGCCGATTTCAGACTGCGGACGATCGATGTCATCACGCGAGTGCAACAGGCTTACTGGGAACTGGTGTTCGCACTTCGCGACCAACAGAACCAGCTCGACAACTTGAACCTTACGCGCGAGAACCTGCGCAACGTCGAGGCCCAGATTGGAGTCGGGGCAAAGGCGCCGCTGGAACGCGCTGAAGTTCTGACTGAGTTGGCGAATCGCGAGTCGGCATTGCTGATCGCAGTTCAAGCCGTCTCTTTCGCAGAAAATAATCTGAAGCAGTTGATGTTCAAAGACCCCACTACTTCGGAATGGTTCGCGCAGATCACCCCGACTGACAATCCGACATTTGATGAGCGACCGGTTAACTTAACCGAGGCGTTGAAAGAAGCTCGTGAGAATCGGCCGGAACTGCGTCGCCTGCGTCTGCAGGAAGACATCAACAAAGTAGACCTGCAGTATTTCAAGAACCAGACGCGTCCGCAGATCGATCTGGTTTCCACGCTGGCTACCACTGGTCTTGCTGGAAAAGATGTATCTGGAGCTTTGCCTCCGGGAACGATGGTGCCACTCATTGGTGGCAATCCTGACACCAACTCGAGCGCGTTTCTGCTCCAGGAGATTCGAGATATCCAGCTACGCGCCGGCTTCCCTCAGGCCATCGTTCCGCTAGTGCCCGCAGAGGGCGGACCACCACCCGATCTTATTGGTGGTTATGCGAAAGACTTGAGCAACCTCTTTGGTTTCAAGACTCGCAACGTCACCATCGGTGTGGCGATTCAGATTCCCTTCAAGAATAAGACCGCCGAAGCAAACTACGCTGGGGCCAGAGTGCAACAGAACCAGTTAGACGCCACGATGCGATCGCAGGAGCAGGCGGTTGAAGTTGATGTGCGAAACGCGGCGCAGGCAGTGGAGACTTCGCGTCGACGGGTGCTGGCTGCGCGCGACGCGAGAATTAATGCCGAGTTGCAGTTTGAAGGCGAGCAGCGACTCTATCAGGTGGGACGCTCGACCACGTTCCTGTTGTTTCAAAGACAGAACGCGCTGACGAATGCGCGCGCTTCTGAGTTGCGAGCGCAGACCGATTACAACAAGGCTCTCGCAGATTTGCAGCGGGCGACTTCGACTACGCTGAGATCCAACAACATCGTGGTTGACGCACCCACTCCTTAATCGTTTTCAATTTTGCGATTCTTGATTTGCGATTGCTGAGGTACCCTAACCGGGCCAAGGCAATCGCAAATTTCGTTTTGGCCTGCGCTACTGGATGAAAATCT
>JANNON010000421.1:0-2955 GCA_031399105.1 Blastocatellia bacterium
CCGGGTTACGGCGTCTCGCAACGCTATCCTCGCCACGACTCGCGATCCCTTCACGTTTAGTGGTTCGTATTTCAGGTAAACGATTCTCTCAACCTGATCGGCCGCAGCTTGAATATCGGGGTAAGTCAAGGCAACAAGTTCTTTCTTCGGCAACCGGGGCAAAGGAAAATCCACACTGTCAGAAATTACGATCAATTGGGGCATGCCCAAGAGTCGTTTTGACTTCTCTTTATCGTTCAGGATATCGAGCAGAGACAATTCAAAAATCTTGGCCTTATCGCCCTCCGTAATAATCAGATTAGGCTCGAAAGTCACCTTGACTGTTGACTCGGGGCCACGCTCAACGCGTTTTCGAATAGCCGCTTCCAGCCCAGCAGTATCAACCTGCCAGACCCTTGACGTTCCGACAACCTTGCTGACTGCCACAACTATCGTGCCCTGTTTGCCTACCTCCTCGTCAATTCGTGCGCGGTCGCGCAGTTTGGCAGCCGGGGCAATATTCGTTGCCCTAAAGCTCTCTTTCACCGTAACCAGCTCGCCAGTCGAATTAAAAACGAAAACTCTCAAATTGAACTCACGGATTTCTTCTGCTGAGTCGTTGCTGATGGAATAATCAAGCCACGATACAAATAAAGAATCCTCAATGGTCGCCGTATTAAGTCGGAGTGGCAGGTCCGAGGTGTTGAAAGTGATAACAGCACTCTTAGCGCTCTGGGGCGGACCACTGGCGCAAAACAGCGAATAGCTCTCCGCACCAGGCAGAACCAACACAAGCAGAAGTAGTAAGTAACTCATATTATCTCCTAGGCCGAACGCTCTCTAGGGGCGGCGAGGTGGAAAGCGCTCATACGGCATTGGTGGCACCATGGCTGGATTAAGAATCACTGTATCATCTTCGTCATCATGATTCTCCTGCGGGCTATTCCTGATGACATTCTGCGAATTTGTCACAATTCTATCCAATGTTGCCTTATTAAGTTCGCCGTTGGCACTCACTATTGTGCGTACGGTTTCGATTATTGCCTGATTGAGTCCATAGGTGCTCGATCCATGATTCTCACCTCCGTTAACAGCAATAAAATTTCCTGCTCCCTGGAACACCCCACTGAGGCTGGACGAATCGCAACTCATTGCCACCACCAAAGCAGCCCTTGTTGGAGGCCTGGGCGAACTCTCTAAAGGACCACCGGGTGGAGTCAACATTGATCCTCGTCCAATGCTTCCATTAGTTGTGTGCACTCCTATTCTCTGAAGATTCATATCCTGAGTAGTATGAACGCCCATGATTACTACTCTGCCCGGCTTTGCCAAAGACTCAGATGCCTTTCAACAGTATTTGCAGGTCCCTCGAAGATCTTTATCTCCACACCATGTGCGCGACCTTGTCGCTTTAGCTTTGTTAGTTCCGCCCTTTGCTCACGCGTCATCCTATCACTACCGTCTTTGAACGCAGAAAACAGGAAGATATCGACGACCCTGCTTCCACCCTTTCCTTTATCGTCTTGACCATCGGGGTCATAGAAGGCTAGTGGATTGTTAAGGGCGTAGGTGTATCGGTTCCACCGTTGTGGATTGATGACCTGCTTGATGCCTAAAATTTTTGGATCGGCGGAAGTAAACCTACCCTGCATACCTGAGTGGTGTCTTGCGCCGAAATAGTCGAGTCCCGTTTCATTGTCCCGTTCTTTCGAGGTGAACTTCTGTCTCACAGAGTCACCGGTGTAGCCCTGCGTGGTGGTGCGACCGCCCACGAGTGCGAACAGCTCTTCGCCGAACGGCAAGTAGTCATGCCGCTTCGTGTTGGCAAGTGAACCTGTCTTGTCAAAGATCATTCGTGGCGTGCCGAGTTGGTCCGCAACCAGCCAATTGATCTCCGCCTGGCTGCCGCTGCCTGGGAGATATAGACGCGACTGGGGAATGATCTGCTTCGTCTGACTAGCGCTGGACCATCTCAGCCGCGCCATCGCGCCGCCACCGTTTTCGTAAAACTCCATCCTGATGTCATAGCGTTGACCGGTCGTTAGCGCAATCTGTCCGTTCCATTCCGTCGGTCCCTGATCGATCCACTTGTCTACCAGCAACTGACCGTTGACCCACAAACGCACCCCGTCGTCGGTTTCTGTATAGAAGGTGTAGGTCTCTGAATACTGTGGCTCAACCTTTCCGGTCCAGCGAGTGGTGAAAGTGTCCACTCCAATCACCGGATCCGGCGTCCCCCCACCCCAATCGAAGTTCACCGTCGCATCCGTCCGCGTCACCTTCAAATCGGTGAAGTTCATGTTGTCGTAATACTGCGCCTGCAGACCCGAGCCCTGTGTCACTGGAGCCGTTGCGGGAGTTTTTGTCAAATGTTGTGTATGGCGAGCATCAGGCGGCGATTCTTTGAGTTCCTTCTTGTAGGCCGTCTTTGAACTTCACTCCTTCAATCACCTGGGCCAACAGCGCGTGACCTTTCAAGGTGCGCCAGTTTTGTTCGGCCGTCTTCGTCAACTTAAAGACCATCGCCAGAATGCCCGCTCGCGAAACACAGCCACGCGTCTTGCTGGTCCGCAAGCGCACGGTGGCGAAGGTCGATTCAATCGGGTTCGTGGTGCGAATGTGCAGCCAGTGCTCGGCCGGAAAATCATAAAACGTCAATAAGGTGTCGCGGTCTTTCGCGAGCTCCGCCCTTAGGCCAGCGCATGGCCGCGCTGCGTCAGCAGAACGGCCTCACCTAGATGCAGCTGGCCGAGCGGATGCAGACCACGCAGAAGATGATCGATTACTACGAGCGCCGCTCGCCTAACCCCACCCTCGACGTGATGCAGAAGATTGCCGCCGCCTTAGAGGTGAGTGTTACAGAGTTGCTGGGCGAAGAAGCTGTGGCCGTCAGAGCCGCGCGCAAAAGCGGGCCCACCAGCAAAGTGCAGAAAGTGTTTGATGAGGTGACCGCCTGCCGCGCCGGCAACAGGATAA
>JANNON010000436.1:0-8510 GCA_031399105.1 Blastocatellia bacterium
GAAGAGGTTCCCGAGCTCGACGCGCTCGCCGCTCCGTGTAGCGGCGGTGGGCTTTTCGCGGGTGTCAGCGTCGCCGCCAAGGGGATGAATTCGCGGGTGCGCTGCTTCCCGGTTGAACCTGATACTGGTGATGACACGCGGCAGTCATTCATCAAGGGCGAGCGAGTCTTGATTCCTCCTCCGCCAACCATCGCAGATGGCCTGCGCGTTCAGTTTCCCGGATCGCTGACCTTTCCGATCTTGCAGCAGACTGCTGAGGACGTGCTGACCGTAACCGACAAGGAGATTGCGGAAGCGCTGCGCTTTGTTTTGTTCCGCATGAAGTTTTTGGTTGAGCCTTCCGGCGTAGCGGCCGCGGCGGCAGTGCTCGCGCGCAAGCTGCCGGATGATGTGAAACGCGTCGGAGTCATATTTTCCGGCGGAAACATCGATGGTGAATTGCTGGCAGAGCTGTTGAAAGGAGACGCATATGCTGCTGAACGTTAACCTGCTGTTCGATATCCCCGCGGACCCGGGCGGAATCTCTGTCATCGGGGTCGCGGTCCTGCTTCTGATCGTTCTTCTGATGGTAGCTGGTTTTATCGGAGCGTTCGTAGTGGTACTGGTCTGGCGGAAACGATCCAGAAATAAAACCGAAGCTCTAGCTGGACCATAACGCTGAGTTTATCCGATAACGCCAAACCAATTATAGACGCCGAGGATTTCACCAATCGCAAACGACGCCAGGTTTGCAAAAACGATGGCCGCAAAGTCGCGCCACATTGAAGCGCGTCCCACTTCAGACTGTTCTCCAAACGCCAACCAAAACAGCACGCACTCCGCCACCGGAGCGAAAGTCTCAGCGACAATTAAATAGCTGGCGCGCTCAGGAAGCAGGAGCGGCAGGACGAGCACGACGATCGGATAGGTGCAGGCTGTCAACCATAATCCGGCTAAGCATCGCCGGCGAAGCGGGTGCCGTGCCGAAAGCCCAAAAGTAAGTACTGCTGTTTCGATGAGGATCGTAAGGAGATAACCGACTGGAAGAAAGCGCCATAGTTCGGTTGGGGTCATGCGCAAAAAGAGTACTGAGTGCTGTGTACTGAGTTCCGAAGAGTTAAGTTTCGAGTTTCGAGTTTCAAGTTTCGAGTTTTCGAATCTCGGTTCGCATTCCAACGCGTGTCATGCCCCGCTCCTCACTTTTCAGATCTGAAGTATCTGAGATCTGAGATATCTGAGATCTCAGTTCGGAACTCAGCACTCAGTACTCACTTTTGATTCGCTACATCGTTCTGAGTAAGAACGGCGCTTCCGCAACCACGTGCGCGATGGCAACTGCAAAGTAAACATCGCGTGTCGTCGCGTAATCAATTCCAAAGCCAATCCACAACACAGCTACGACAAAAACGCCGAGCATCAATGCTGCACTAATCAGCCGAGGAAAACCGCGCGGGTGCCTTACGAGGGGAATGGAATTCACGTCCCAGATCTTTCCACCGGTGATTGACGGCAGGACCAATAGCCAGACCGCGTAATGCAACATCTCCAAAAACACATGCAGTGCGACCAGCAGATGACTGGAGATGTTTGGCAGTAGCTCGGCTCCGGCGTGTTGCGTGATGCGCCATGCCAGTCCGTTATCATCTGCCAGGGCAGGTGAGTGAGACAGTTGCCAAACCATAGCAATCAGCACCATGGGCAGCAGCGCCAGGAATCCGTGGTAAGCACGCAAGAGCTCAGGCCGACTGCGACGCAGTTGTCGCTCGAGAAACCACAACGCGACCAGAGGATGTAAGTAGACAAGCGCAAGACTGAAGAGTTCCGGCGCTAGCCAGTTGATTGATCCCAGCCCCAATGCGACAGGCCAGGAATACTTAGCCCAGTTCCAATTTCTGCCGCGCTGTTGTTTTCCGCGAAGCCAAACCAGCGTTGCAAGCCACAACAGCAGCAGCGAGTTCCAGCTTCCGAGCATGGTCAGCCAACCGTCTCCCGACCAGACCCCGCCATAGAAAAGGATTGGCAGCAAAAGATAAGTCAGCGTGAGCACAAAAATGCCGCTGAAGGCGACGAGGACGAAATCGCGGGATCTGCCAAAGCGCGCTGGTAGACGAGTCAGGAAATAGCGAAACTCAAACAAGTTGTGAGGGCCGGCAAAAAGGAAGACTGTCAGCATCGAGAACTGAAGTGGCAACCAGGTGGCGAACATTGCCGAAGCGATCGTGCCAACGATCATCAGCGACACGAAGACTGACGCACGCCGTGTGATGCGCATTTGAGGTTGGCCTGTTTGCCAATCCGCGACGTTTATGTTCGCCGTCCGCTCCAATTTATTACTCGTCCGCCTTTGGTTTGTTCACGTTGGCTTTGATCGGCAGAATTAACGTTATGCCACTTCCCTCAGCCACGAGCTCGATGTTTACACCGCCGTAAGTCGCCTTGCCCTCGTTCAGATTCTGCGCCAGTGCGCGCCAGCGATATGCCGGCGGCGGTCCCGCATTGGCGCGCGCCATGATCGCCGCCGCTCCCAGGACTGCGGTCCCAATAAGTACCGCAGCGATAGTTTTCTGACCCCGACTCGATCCCGCTCGCATCAACAACACGCCACCGAAGGACAGCGCAGCAAAGAGAGAAATGCCGGCAATGATCGTGCGCGTTGAACTGTGCTTTATTGATTGTGCGGTTGATCCGTCACTTGGTAGTGCATCGAGAGCGGCGCGGAGTTCTTTCAGACTGTCGGGGGCGATCTGCAGGCGCGCCTCATATGCGCTGCTGTCCGGCTTGATGACCAGGGCAGCGTGATGGCTAACCGTAGCTTCGGTTGCTTTGGGCGAAGGCTTGGCAAGATCTGCCTGGGTCTTGATGCTCAGACTGAGAAGAAGTAAGCCGGCGGCGAAGAGAATAACTAAAAGTTTCTTCATGGGAACCTCCGTTTGGCGAAGTGGCGTTGGTGCCGCGAAGTATAGCGCAACGATGGGACGCGCGGGACCAGGAGAGACGGAGACACTCAGGGACGGAGACACGGGGACACGGGGACACGGAGAGGGAGAGACGGAGCGACGGGGAAACGGAGACGCCGCTTTCTCCAAATCCCCGTCTCCCCGCGTCCCCGCGTCCCCGCGTCCCCGCGTCCCCGCGTCCCCGCGTCTCGCATGCTAGAATCAATCGACCAACACAACCGAGGTGTCAAAGCGTGAGTCGCGAACTGAGAGTAATCAGCAACAACCCTAAACCCCGTCAGCCTAAGCCGGATTGGCTAAAAATCCGACTTGGCGATCCGACCAATCAGAATCATGTTCTCAAGCTCATTGAAGGTCTAAACCTGCACACTGTGTGTCAGGAAGCACGCTGCCCGAACATCTTCGAATGTTGGTCGGACCGCACGGCCACTTTCATGCTCGGTGGTGATATTTGCACCCGGCACTGCGGCTTTTGCGCTGTTGGAAAAGGCCAGCCGGGCGCGCTCGACGAGAACGAGCCGCGCCACGTGGCTGAGGCGGTCCGTCATCTTAACCTTGCCCACACCGTGATCACATCGGTCAATCGTGACGACCTGCGCGATGGTGGAGCGGCGCACTGGGCCCAGACGATTCGCGAAGTACGATCCATGAATCCCGATTGCAAGGTCGAAGTCTTGATCCCGGATTTCAATGGTGACGAGGACGCGTTGAATACCGTGCTCGATGCGCAACCCGACGTTTTGAATCACAACACCGAGACGATCGCACGACTTTATCGACGAGTTCGTCCGGATGCGGTCTATGAACAGTCGCTTACTCTGTTACAACGCGCCGGTGCGAGACGTGATGCAGAAGCCCGCGGGATGTTGACGAAGAGTGGCATCATGGTGGGACTGGGTGAAACTTTTGCTGAAGTGGTCGAGCTAATGAAGGACTTGCGAGCGGTGTCGTGCGACATCATGACTATTGGGCAGTATCTGCAACCACACGCTCGACGCCTGCCGGTTGAACGCTATGTCACTCCCGAAGAGTTTGAGCGTTGGCATGATCTTGGGATGCAGATGGGATTTCATCACGTTCAGTCGAGCCCACTGACTCGTTCGTCCTATCACGCACGCGAGCAGGCGGTTGGGGAAGTGACGAGTGACGAGTGACGAGTGACGAGTGACGAGTGATAAGTCAATCATTGCCAAGGCGAAGTTCTAAGTTCAAGGTCCAAAGTGTGATCTGAGATCTGAGATCTGAGATCTGAGATCTGAGATCTGAGATCTGAGATTTGAGATCTGAGATTTGAGATCTGAGATAATCTGAAATCTAAATCAAAGCACAAAGCACAAAGCACAAAGCACAAAGACCAAAGACCAAAGACCAAAGCACAAAGCACAAAGCACAAAGCACAAGCTCCAGGCTCCTCCTCCCGAAAAAATGAAAGCCGTCATCTTCAATCAACACGGTGGGCCAGAGGTTTTGCACTCCGCCGACGCGCCAGATCCGAAACCGAAAGCCAACGAGGTACTTGTTGAAGTGCGCGCGTGCGCCTTGAATCATCTCGATGTTTGGGTCCGAGGGGGCTTGCCGGGAATTCAAATTCCATTGCCACATATTCTCGGAAACGATATCGCCGGCGTAGTGCGCGAAATAGGTGAGCTCGTTACGTGGATCAAAATAGGCGACGAAGTGATGCTGCAACCCGGCGTCTCATGCGGCCACTGTGCCGAGTGCCTGGCCGGGCGCGACAATCTCTGTCCTGAATACGACATCCTCGGTTATCGGCGCCCAGGCGGTTACGCCGAGTTGGTCACAGCACCTGCAGTAAACGCGATTCCCAAACCAAAGAAGCTGACTTGGGAAGAGGCGGCGGCCGTCCCGCTGGTGACAGTGACCGCGTGGCACATGCTCGTGACGCGAGCCAACGTACAGCCCGGAGAGAATGTTTTGGTCCATGCGGCCGGCAGCGGGGTTGGTTCAATCGGAATTCAGCTGGCGAAGTTGCGTGGGGCGCGAGTTATTGCAACCGCTGGTTCAGAAGAGAAACTCGCTAAGGCGCGAGAACTAGGTGCTGATGAAGTAGTCGACTACACAAACAGCGATTGGCCTAAAGAGGTAAAGCGGCTGACGAATCGCAAGGGCGTGGACGTGGTTTTTGAGCATACAGGCGCCGCAACCTGGCCGGGCTCGATCGCTTCCCTAAAGAACAGCGGACGGTTGGTGACTTGTGGCGCTACGAGTGGGTTTGATGCGCGGACAGATCTGCGCCAGGTTTTCTACCGGCAGTTGAGTATTCTTGGTTCGTTTATGGGTTCGAAAGCAGAGTTGCTTGAGGCTATGCCGTTCATCGAGTCGGGCGCCATTAAACCAATTGTGGATCGCGTTATGCCGCTCGCAGAGGCCCCACGCGCGCATGAGTTGATGGAAGATCGCGCGCAGTTTGGAAAGCTCGTCCTGATTCCATGAGCCGAACAAGAAAAAGCATCCACAGATTTCGCAGATTACACAGATAACAGTAGCAGTCAAAGCGCTCGGTAGGAGGCTCGCGGTCAGACGCTCAACGTAGTCTCGCTCGACTTGGTTTTTCAGTTTGAGTTAAATCTGTGGAATCTGCGTAATCTGTGGATCGTTTTCTCCTAGTTCGAGTAGTTCTCAACCTTGAATCTCGTTTCGAGGAGATCCATTCCCGCACGATCAAACTGAAAGTTCGTTCCACCCACCGCTCGAGTCGGATCAGACATTGCCCAATCGACCACCTGCGGCGCGTTCTTCCTGAGAAACGCACCGTCTTCGGCATTCAGCGGCTTTCCGTCTTTCCGCGAAACGACCAGTACATAAGTGAATTGGCCGTTACGGATGAACTGTAGATCACGATCAAATGGCGTCAACGGCGACACTGCTGCTTGGGCTGGAGTGGGAGAACTGGCATCTGGAGTGCCAGCTGGCTGGCTGGATTTGCATCCATGGACCAACAGCGTAAGAAGAGTCAGCGAAAGCAGAAAGAAGTTAGCTTTTCTTGGCATTGCAATCTTCACCAGAGCCTGACAGTGAGTTTTCTATGCTGGTCCATCGTCGGGAATTGTCTGAAATTCGAGTTCGTCCTGGGGTGGCGCACTCTTGAAATCCCGGATGCGGAGGATGGTGCAGTCTGCATCTTCATAGACGATCTCAAACCAACCACTCTCGATGGCATTATTATAAAACTTATCGTGCCCATTGTCCGTGAAGACATAACGCGAGCGAAACCGATCGCGAATAAGCGGTCCGGGATCGCTTTCTTCTCCGAGCGTGATGCGTTCATAAAGCTCTGACAGAGATGGATCCTTGTCGTGGAGATAGGTTGGATCCAAACCCGACACGTAGTTGTGTGTTGGATCGTAGTAAAAGAGCCGCGGAAAGTCGTCCCAATCCGTGTTGAAAACTATCTGGCCCGAAGGAACGTTGTTGCGCATCCATTCAGCGCCGGATCGGTAATAGTCGTGTTGCTCACTCGAGGCGATATCCCTGACGGTAGCGCGCAGGTTGAAGAATAACGGGAGAGCCAGAACAATCGCGACTGCGGCCGCTACCATCGTGCCCCATCGTTCGTTGCGGTCCGTTGCCTTTGCTTCCTCCGCTGGCTCGTGTCGATCCAGAAATGGCAGCAACTCATCAAGCACGTCATTGGGGAGCCGAGTAAATGTAGATCGCGCCCCTTGCAGCCAGGGCTGCAATGAAAAAGCTGCGAACATCACCGCAAACGGCGGCCAATACTCCGCTATTCGCTTCCATCGCGCGGTCATGATCATCAGCGTAGTAGCAAATAGCAGAAACAGCAGTGGCTGATGTGCGCGCTTGCGATCGGACGCATCGAACGAAATGTACCCGACCAGCATGGCAACCACCGCGACGGCTGAATTCAAGAGGAACTCCCACGAGTCATAGGGATACCACTCGCCACCGACTTTTGTCGGATAGTCAGACGCCCGTATCTTCATCCTCAGGTGCTCATAGAGAAGGATCAGGTTCTTCGGGAAGTACGGATTTATGACCAATCCGGCCGCGACGCCAATTCCGACCCAAACCATCGGACGCCATTCAATCCTTTGCTCCGTCCAGGCAATCACGATTACCCAGAAGAAGGCGAGCAGAACGAGCAAGACAAACATGTCGTAAGTCAGCGTAAAGACGAACGCGAGCGGGATAAGCGGCCAGTACTTTCGCTTGAACAGCAGGTAGATCGCGACGACGAGGTAGATGATCGCAAAGGGCGGCGCCTTTGCCATATTCATTCGATAAAGAAATGGCGCCGAGCACGCGAGCAGCGCAACAAGCCACACCAGGCTGTACCGAATGCGATGATGGACCAGCAGCCAGTAACACGAGAATAATGCGACTGAGGCGAAGATAGTCGACGCGACCTTGGCGCCCAGCCGCATGTCATGGAACCACGTAAACGGGATTTGAAAAAAGTGGAACAGCAAATGGTGATCGACGTAGCGCGAGGGATCGAGCGTCGTCTGCGGCAGCCACACGAATATTGGCGGAAAGCTGTGGGCCTTGAGACCATCCCAAAGCATTCGGCTCCACCGCATATGATAGTAACCATCAAAGTCGCCACAGCAGATCGCGTCGGTTGCAAACTGCAGCGTCCCCATCACGAGAGCGATTACGACTGCCGCCAGACAGAGATCGACACGGCGAATGGTGCGTTCTGAATGGAAAAGATTTGAGAGCTTGGATTGGGCCTTCATCTATCGTGCAACTGTTTTCTCGAAAGCTGTGCTTAGCCTCACAGTTGATCGATAAGATTTAGAAGTTCGCGAGGATCGATGGGCTTTGTCATGTGGGCAGTAAAGCCGGAACGCAGTGACTCTTCACGATCATTGAACATCGAATAGCCGGTCACGGCCACCAAAGGAACGTCTGCATAACCCGGAATCGCGCGTAAAGCTCTGGCGAGTTGGTATCCGTTCATTTCGGGCATGCCAATATCTGAAATCACTACATCGAAGCGATCATGACCAGCGATTTCCAGCGCGCCGAGTGCGGAACTGGCCGTCACAACGTCATAACCGGCGTCCGTCAACAGTACCGCCAACATATCGGTGACGTCGACTACATCATCCACGACCAGCGCGCGACGCCTGCCACCAGTTTCCACGGGACCGGTTACGCTTGTCGAAGGCGGATCGTTCTGCGTGTCTTTGTTGGGTTGTAGCGAGTAAAAAAAGTTTCCTGCGATGAAGGCGGCGGAAGCGGAACTACTCAACTGATTGGTCGTCATGCTTATACCTCTTCGCGCCAAACTGTCTTTCAAAATCGCTACGATGAAGCCTGGTTAATTTAGCGGAAATGGGGGGTCGTGTCCAGAATGTTGAGATTCGAGTTTGAGGTCTGTAAATGAATGCGAAGTTCCAGTCATGAGGTCAGTACCACCTCGCGGTAGAGACTGTGCAAAAACTCAAGGTCTAAGGAGAAAAATCCAGATGCGCAGTCTCGGTAGGGGTGGGGATCGCCAATCGCCTACCATCGCGTCATCACGTCAGTACGATCGATTATCACTCAACGAACGCGTCCATGAGGCCATGAGGTCAGTACCACCTC
>JANNON010000437.1:0-7322 GCA_031399105.1 Blastocatellia bacterium
CCAACGCCGATTACGGCGGTTCGTAGTGGCATAGAATTAGTCAGTGGTCCGTTGTCAGTAGTCCGTTGTCCGTTGTCAGTGGTCCGTTGTTAGTTGTATGTAGTTTTGCGTTATTGAGAGACCATAACAGAATCAGGGAGTTTGAAAGAATCAGGAAGTTTGAAAAGTATCGACGATTTGAACGATACTCAGGCGCACAAAAGACAGCAAACAACGGACAACGGACAACTGACCAGTCCAAAATATACTTGCTAACTTCTAACCTAGCCAAGCGGGCCTGCCTGCTTCTCGTCTTAGTAATCATTGCATTCTATTTTTACGGACTCGGCCACCTGCCGTTGTTGGGTCCCGATGAACCACGCTACGCGCAGGTCGCGCGCGAGATGTTTCTGCGGCGAGATCTGATCACGCCCACACTCGCCGGACACACCTGGTTTGAAAAGCCGGTGTTGCTCTACTGGCTGATGAAGACCGCGTTTGCTCTGTTTGGAATTTCCGAGACGACGGCGCGGTTGGGCCCGGCATTTTGTGGTGTCTTAACCCTCCTTGCCACTTACCTCGCGGGGAAGCGAGTGGCCGCACTTTCTGGAGATCCGGCGTTGCGCGGATTGGGTTTCTGGAGTGCGTTGGTTCTCGCGACCATGCCTGGCATCATCGTCTTCTCTCGTGCAGCGACCTTCGACATTGTGATCACGATGTCGCTTACCTGGGCGCTCAGTCTCTTTTTTCTTGCTGAAATAGAGGTAAACGATAAGCGCCGGCGCTGGTTGCTGGCAGGGTTCTACATCTTCATCGGTGTTTCGCTGCTTGCGAAAGGCTTGATCGGGATTGTGCTGCCGTTGGGAATAGTCGTTCTTTATCAACTGCTGCGACGAAGAATTTCCAGACGTGAACTGGTCCTCAGTTTAAGCTGGGGCCTGCCGTTGTCGTTAGTCGTCGCTGCGGTGTGGTATGGACCAGTAATCGCACATCACGGTTGGAGCTTCATTGATGAGTTTTTTATTCAGCACCACTTCGCGCGTTACGTCTCGAACAAGTATGGCCATCCGCAACCGGTTTTCTATTACCTCCTGGTGATCTTTCCGCTGGCGTTGCCCTGGTTGGTGTTGACCATTGATGGACTGAGGCGGTCGCGGCACTGGCACTGGCGCGGCAAAAGCGCGACGGACAAATTTCGTGTGTTCACGTTTGCCTGGTTGGTAGTTCCACTTCTGTTCTTCTCATTCTCGGGCTCTAAACTGCCCGGTTATATTCTGCCAATTCTGCCGGCGCTGGCTTTGCTCGCAGGAGAACGGCTGACACGAATCATTGCCGGCGGCTATTCGTTCTCGATCATTCGCATCATGGCGGCGACGCTGATCCTCTTCGCCGTTGTCGCGATTGTGTTCGCCGGAATTTCGTCCTCGTTAAGCGCCGGCTGTGCTGTTCTCATTGTCACTCCGCTGGTTGTCGCAGCTGTGTTGGTATTCCTTTTTCTGAAACACAAACGCTTTTCTGCAATCGCGATTGCAATGTCGATTGTTTTGAGTTTCGTGTTTGCGCTCAACTGTGGTGGACGAGAGTTTGTACCTACCCAAACTACAAAATATTTGCTCGACCGCGCCACAGAGCGCGGATATGGCTCAGCGCGAGTTTATTTTCTGCATGAGGTAGATCGTGGTGCTGAGTTCTACGCGGCTGGTCGTGTTGCTTACGACGCGGCGGGCCAGCCGATCAAATTTGAAGGTGCGGGAGAGATCCTGAGCGCGGCTGGACCAATTCAGGAGCCACTACTCGTGATCGTGCCCCTCAGATATGTTTATCAGTTGACGGGGTTGAAGGATGTGAAGGCGGAAGTGATTTCAGATAACGGGGAACTAGCGATCGTTGGGTTGCGTCGCAAGTGAGCTTTGCACAAGATGCACGCACCACATTTGTCGCTGAAGGTTGGGGTGAATGAGAAGAAAGCCTTCCAATCATGTACCGACTTTTTTGTGCAAAACCGCGCAGGTGATCGAAACTCTCAGCGAAGGTTCTTATCAAAGAAGTCAATTACGCGCCGGTCATAAGTCTCACCCGCATCTCCGGTGGCCGAAGTGAGTCGTAATCCTGTCAGCGGCAGTTCGGTATTCGTTTCCAGGTTCGCCGGCTCTGGAAAGCAGCGTTGCAAAGCAACAGTAGACTGGCGCAGATATCCGGCGTCGTTCCCGGTGAGAAGCAGTAGCTTTTGGGTCTTGAGGTTAGCGGCCAGTTCGCATGAATTCACGTTGCGATACTTACCGAGCAGGAAAACTCTGGTGCCCGTACGGACCAGATACATCAGCGAGTTGTTATCCAATCCAAAGTCTTCGCGCACGGTGGCCCGCAGCAGCTCTTCAGGATTACTGGGCACAGAATCCAGAACCAGCACTTTGGTCTCCAAACTCCGTGGCGCTGCCGAAAGGGCTGCGTAGCCTCCCAGTTCCACTCCGTAAAAACCGATTTGGTCGTTAACGAGAGGCACGCCCTCTTCAACTTTCAGCGTTCGCAGAAAGGCGATTGCCGATAGCGCATCGTCGCCTTCCCTGGCGCCAAAGGTGGTGTAGTTCAACGGTGGGTTCATTCCATGGCCGCGCGCATCGGGCCAAAGAATGGTGAAATTAGAACTTTCGTTGAGCTTGACGCCAAGGTTGAACAGCCAGGAACGATCGGCTCCATAACGATGCAGGAAGACGACTGCCGGCGCGTTTCTAGCTCCTCGCAGCAACCAACCACGAGCTTGGGACCCATCACTGTTAGTCCAGGTTTCATCAGTCACCTTGAGGACTTGACCGCTGAATTGGGCGAACGCCTGGGGCGTAACCAGATACGCGCGGCGCGGCGGACGGACCACACCGAAGACAATGGCTGCGAGAGCGACCAGCGATACCAAAGCCACTACCAGAAAGATTGGCAGGAACGATTTGAAGAGCTTTTTGCCGAAACGACGTGGTGGAGACATGTCTTGGAGTTATTGAATGAGCGATGCTATGAACTCAAACTCATCCCTTCGCCTGCCGCCTCCTTTCGTCCTTGGCGCGCGCGTAGTCGTCAGGAGTGTTGATATTATCAAAAAAGCCGGCTGAACCGTTGAGATCACTCAACTCGCGGAATTGGACCCAGCGCGTTTTCACTGTCTGCAGCAATTTGATGGGCCGTCTTTCTCCCTGTTGAATCAGGTCCTCTGCGATTCCTAAACACGGGATAACTCGATACAGCGCGCAAAGAGGCTGGGGAAATTCATCTGCCTGAATTGGCGCCACGGCTTCAAAGTCCGTGCGTAAATCAACCATTCGTTTGAATAATTCACTCGAAACAAAAGGTAGATCACAGGCCGTAATCAAGGCCCATTCGGCGGTGCAATTCTCGAGCGCCGCGTGAAGGCCACCCAGAGCGCCCCATCTTTCGTGAATGTCCGGCGTGTTTTTGAGTTCCGCAGTGTCGCCCGCCAATCCGACGAGAGTGACCGATTTGGCCACGCGTGACATCTGATCGGCAATTCGCTCAACAAATGTCTGTCCCGCGATAACGAGACGCGCCTTGTCTGTGCCCATGCGACTGGATGCGCCGCCGGCGAGAATAAAGCCCTGGATTGAGTCGATCCTCATATCGAAATCGAGTGACTTGTTACTTATCACACGTCACTCATCACTTGTCACTTTAAGCTTTGTTTCCAAATGAATGAAACGAATTGCTGTCGATCTGCGTCTAAACAAAGACTGTAGGGGTGTCCCTCCCGTGGGCACCCCACCTTTACAGATGCGTCTCCAGTATTACCATTTAATTGGCGTTACGAGGGGTGCCCACGGAAAGACACCCCTACAATCCGTGTGGCCGAGATATGCATCCTTGACCCACCCTATTGCCAAAGTTATAGTCGCGACAAGAGGTACTGACTCCCCAGCACCCGATAGCACGCAGAAATAGTTACCCCGAAGAGGTTGTTAATGAAAAAGTTTTTTCTGGCCTTAGCGCTCAGTGTCGCAACACTGGTTCCCTTGACTTCGACCAACGCGCAACAACTCGCGAATAAGACTGCAAACAGTGCTTTCTACCCAGTCGAAGATCTGCGGCCCGGGATGAAAGGCATCGCCCGCACCGTGTTTGCCGGCGCTGAGCCCGAAGAGTTTGGTGTTGAGATTCTGGGAGTCTTGCCGGGCTTTCCGGCACCGCGACAATCCGCAATCATTGCCCGGTTAAGTGGGGTCAACGCTGAAAAGACCGGAGTGTTTGCCGGGATGTCGGGCTCACCGGTTTATATCGATGGCCGGTTAATTGGCGCGCTGGCATTTAGTTTCCCCTTTTCAAAAGAGCCAATTTGCGGCATCACCCCGATTCAGCAAATGGTCGATCTTTTTGAGAACGCTTCGCCGGCCGAGCGCCTAACTCCAGTGAATCCTCGTCCAGTCTCATTCACTCAGCTAGCGGGTACCGACTGGAAACCAACGCTGCCAAAGCAGACCATAAACTCAGCTTCTTTAATCGCTCCAGTATCCGCTGGCTCGCCACTGATCCCATTCCTTGGACAACAAATGACGCCCATTGCCACGCCGGTGGTCTTTGGCGGCATCAGTCAGGAATCGCTGGCGATCTTTGCTCCGCAACTAATCGCGAACGGCCTGCTCCCGGTTTCAGGCGCCGGCGGTTCGGCGGCAATTACGCCGATGGGCAAAGTGACAGAACGAACGCTTGCGCCCGGCACTTCGATCAGTGTGCAGCTCGTACGCGGTGACTATTCGATCGCGGCGTCCGGAACTGTCACTCATCGCGATGGCGACAAAATCTATGCGTTCGGACATCCGTTCCTGAGTTTGGGAAGGTCCGACATGCCGATGACGGAGAGTTCGGTCGTCACGGTTATTTCGAGCATGAACAACTCTTTCAAACTCTCTGTGCCCGGACAGATGGTGGGCGCGATATCGCAGGATCGTTCCAGCGGGATTTACGGCAAGCTTGGCCAGGCGCCCAGGATGGTTCCCGTGAAGATAAACCTGCGGACTAGTCGCGACCGTATCGAAACCTATTCTTATGAGATTGCAAACGACACTTTTCTAACACCGCTGCTGCTTAACATCACCATCTTCAATACGATTATCTCCAGCGAGCGCGGCCTCGGCGAATCGACAATTAGTTTGAAGGGTTCGATTGCCGTTAAGGGAGAAGAGACTATCAAATTGGATCAGCGGTTCTCGGCGATGAACTCGGCGGTCCTGGCTGCCGGTTCGGTGGCGGGGCCCGTCAGTTCGCTGATGGGAAGTGGTTTCGAGAATGTGCAGATCGACGGAGTGACTCTGGATATCTCATCCTCCGACACAAAATACGCTGGCACCCTGGAGCGCATCGCGATCGATCGCACCGAAGTGCGCCGGGGAGAAAAAATTGAAGTGCAGGCGTACGTTCGAACCGATTCAGGTAAGCAGTTTGTCCAGCGGATTCCCGTCGAGATTCCCGCGGACGCGACGCCGGGACAGTTGCTCGTGTTTGTCGGTGACGGCGGTGCACTGCAGGAAGGTTCAGCGACAAAGTCTTTCGTGCCTCAGGATCTGACGCAACTCGTGCGGGCGATCAACAAGGTCAAGAAAAGCGATCGGCTTTACGTCAAACTGTTTCGCATAACACAGGGCGCGGTCATCGGCACAGACGAGTTGCCGAATTTACCTCCCTCGGTAGTCGCCACTTTGAATAGCGATCGCAACGCGGGTGGTTATACTCCGACGGCGCTTTCGCCGGTCTACGAACGTGAGCTGGCGCCGGCTGAGTTTGTGATCTCAGGTCAGCAAATAATCGGAATAGAAGTAGTGAAATAGAAATCGGGACGCGGTTTGCAGACAATCGGCAAACTCATAAAACAGATAGGCCAGCATCTTCTTGAGCTACCACGATCGTTCAAGATTACGCTGGCCATTTTGTTTCTGGCCGTGTTCGTCCTTCTGCTTTACCCGTTCGAAATTGTGGTTGTGCCTGTGTGGAGCTTTCAAGTTATCGATGACGCGGGTTCCCCGGTTGACGCAATAAAAGTGACGGAGCACTGGCGGCACTATCTACTCGAGAATGAAGGGCACGAGGAGTTGCAACTCAGTAATGAAGCCGGAAAGGTGAACTTTCCAGCGCGGATGATCAGGGCAAATCTGCTGACGAGAGCACTCGCGTATGTTGGGAAGATGGTGCGGTCGGGCGCGGCCGGTCGCCGCGATCGCTACGCAGCAATAGTAGTTTGGGGAAGTCCGAATCACAGCGTTGCCACGATGACGCACATACCGGAACACGCGCCGCCCGAAACAATCGTCGTGCAGCGATTGCGTTAATGGCGGGTTCGGTATTCGTCGCGACTGAGCGAAACTCAACCTCCAAAGCAAGAAATATCCAGGCAGTCTCACTGTTAGGAAGGCGGACTCTGTCCCCGCTCAATCGGGTGTCATGAGGTCAGTGCCACCTCGCGGTAGCGGGTGGGGTGTCATTTGAATCGAGCATAAAATCCCAGAGAAATCGTTGGTTTGCGCCCCACCCGCTACCGCAAGGTGGTACTGACTCATGACTCTTACGCTGCATTCATATACAGACCTCAAACTGCATCACTACTGCCTTCCTTACTGCGAGACTTTTAAACTTGACGGATTAATCAAGGAGGAAAGCCCTTGTGGCCTTCAACTCGAAGCGACCTCGAACAAAAACCGCTTTTTCGAATGACGCATCAATTCTGACGAGTAGTTCAAATGCAGCTGATCCAATTTCACCCGCAAACTCTCTCCGCCGAAGAGCAATAGTTTGCGCGGCTGGTCCAGCTCTTTCGCACAGTCAACGATCTGCGGCAGCAACTTTTGAAACTGCTCAATAGCGCGACAGGTTAAGAAGCCGGCAGCCGGCACGCTCACGGTTTGAAATCTCGCCGCTATTACATTCCCCTGCGACGCCGTGTCTGTTTTCTTCAATGCTTCACGTAGAAACAGGGCCTTCTTTTTAGAAGCTTCTATCAAGGTTGCGCGCAGATCCGGTCGCGCGATCAAACAGGGAATGATGGGCAGCCCGCCGCCGGAACCGATGTCTGCCACACTGGCGCCCGCCGGCAAGTGACTGAGCAGCGTGAGACTTTCAAGTATGTGCCTGGTGGCAAACTCTTCCGGCGAACACGGCGCAACCAGATGCAGTAGCGGATTCCATTTGTTGATTAGTTGAAAGTAGCCACAAAGACGGACCAACTCAGCGTTCGCGAGCTGGAGCCCGTAGTCGGAACTCTCCACTTCCAGAGTGGTTCGGTAACGTATGATCTGGTTCGAGATACTCATGCTGGCTACTTCGATCTGGTGATATGAGGTCAGTACCACCTC
>JANNON010000521.1:0-2686 GCA_031399105.1 Blastocatellia bacterium
GCCCGCTGCTGATCGCGCTGAGTCTGCTGTTCGGCCCGCTGCGATTGCTGTTGCTGAGCACGGTTCCGTTGCTCCTGGTCACGATTTGCCTTTGCTTGATCGCCTGCCTCATTACCCTTCTGCTGCTGGATATCGGCTTGACCATTCACCGAACCGCCCTTCACAGATCCCTGACCTTTCACCGGCACTCGGTTAAGAGGATTTTTCTCCTGACCACGTGCCTGCTCTTCGCGCTGTTGTTCGCGATGGTCCCGATCGCCGCGACCTTGATCGTTGCGTGTCTGGTCAACGTGCTCGCGGCCTTGATCGTTTCTCGCATCCTTGAACTTTCGTACACGCGAGCTGTCAGAAACGCGTTCGGCGCGTAACTGCCTCGCCAGGTTTCTATTGAACCGCGACTCACGCACGTCCCGGCCAAAGTAAACCGCCGTATCGTGAAGCTTCTTCGCGATGCCCGGCGGCAGATCGATCTTTCCACGTCCCCAAGCCGAACGAACCACTGCGTTCCGTAACGGCGTCAGCGTCAGTGGATCGAGTGTCGGACGAAATGAAGCCTGGCGATCACGATCGAATCGTCTGAGTTGTCGCGGATCGAACTCACGGCCAAATGAATCGACAGGTACAACCGTGACCGCTCCTGGAATGCCGAGATTGATCAGTTGCGACGGCGATAGCTCGGCGCGAGTTAAGTACTGCGGCTGCCAGTTCTGATCGTAATAACGCGGCGCATAAGTTTCGCCTGGACCAAGCGGCACCCAGCCGACCTGGTTCGCGTCGACCGGCACGAAAGCAACAAGAGCCGGCGCATACGTCGGATTACTATTCACTCCCTCGGGAACCCAATACCACTGATTTCCGACATTGGCCCAACGGCCATAGTGATAAGGCGCATAACCCCAGGGCTCATTCGAAACCCAGGTTGGCCCATACGGATAGTCATTCGTCCACTGTCCCTGCTGATAGGGAACCCAATCGGATTCTACGCGCGGCCGCCAGGCGTAACCGTAGCCATCGACGTTCTGCCAGTCGCCGTACGAGTCGAGATCGTTGAGACCGGGGATGTTTGAATCGGCGTATTGATAACTCGCATTGCGCCGGTATGGATCATAGTAATAAGGATCGTTCACATATGCGTCGTAGCTGTTGTAACGACCGTCGTAAGAATTCGGATATTGATAGCGATAGTAGTCGTCGACGAGGTAGCCGGCGTCGTCATTATTCAGTCGCGACAGGACGAGTTCCGCGGCCGTCTGGCCGAGGAGCGTTAACACCTCGCCTTTACTCACCTGACCTGATCCGCCCTGCCCCACGACCTGCGCGAGACCGCTCAGCACCGAAACCAGCACGCCTCCGTTATCGTCGAAGCCGACGTTGTAAAGTCCTGGCTC
This sequence comes from Blastocatellia bacterium, assembly GCA_031399105.1. GTDB lineage: Bacteria > Acidobacteriota > Blastocatellia > Pyrinomonadales > Pyrinomonadaceae > PSRF01. The sequence continues at coordinate 1,389 of JANNON010000521.1, forward strand.
ATCAAAGTTCACCGCGCCGTACGGCGTCGCGACTTCAAACAGCTCATCATCGTCGAGATAGCCGACATCGAAAATCGCCGAGCCTTCACGAAGCGCGAGTTGTGTGCGGTGGTGATCCAGCGCAACCACGTCGAGCGAAGTGTTCGGTTCGAGCCGCGCGAAATTGCGACCGCTAAACGCGAGCGAAGTGCGCGAGTTGTCGCGGGTGTAGATTCGATCGCCTACCGAGAAAGGTTGGTTCTGCGTGGCAGCGGTCCATTCAACATTTGCTTCGTCATTGGCAACGTTGTCGCTGAACGCTACTTCGCCATCGACTCGCTGAATGCGAGCGGCGGCGGGCAAATCTTCCGCTGAAGCAGTCTGATCGTGCTTCATCCAGAAGGCGACGCCGAGCCCTGCAATTAGTGCCACTGCGACCGCCATAATCGTCATGTGCGGCCAGATTTTGATCTTGTCCATGTAAACCCTCCCTCGAAAAACTCGTCGTAAACTTGTGTTATTTAGGAAGGAGAGCCGCAATCGTCATGCCCGCAGCGCTGAGAAAATGAAGGGAGTTACTAACGAATGCGCAGGGACAGCGCGTTCACTGAACTAAGGGTGCGATCGGTTGGTGGACTGCAATCGTTTAGATAGAGAGTTGCAATGAAACTGCTCGAGACAATTTCCGCTGGCGCCTCAATGAGGTGACAAATGAACACCCCATTTGCGTTCTAACGTACACATTCAAGGCACGAGTTTCAGGCGTTGCGTTTTCTGGCGAGGCGTTGTTTGAAAACCTTTTCGCCGCCGGATTCGCCTTTTGGAGTTGTGGGCGCCATGGCGGAAGTTGATGGTGAAGTACTGCTTGGGGATGCAGCGTCGCTGGCGGCTTGTTGGGATGACTTGTCGGCAACCATCTTGTTTGCAGACTTACGACGACCGCTGATGGGAGGAGTGTCTTTCATCGCTTCGCGGTTCTTGTCCGGATGCCCGGCAAAGCCGGTTTGCTGGCCGCGTAGTTTTGCTGGAGTCCCGACGTTGTGTTGGTCTTTTGGTTTTGGCATGTGTTCCTCCCGTTGATCGTTTTTCAAGTTTAGAAAGCTAGCAAGGCGGGGAAGGTGGCAAGCACGTTTGTGAATTTGCAGGTTGGGAAGGTGGGCAAGCTGAGCGAGTTGACTCAAGATCAGCCACTACCTATCACTTGGGAAAGTCTCAAACTCAGCGCGCTGAGGTTGATTGTTCGTGCGAGTTGAAGATTGCTTTTGAAGTTGAGTGAACTCGCTCAGCTTGCCCACCTTCCCGACCTGCAAATTAACCAA
>JANNON010000525.1:0-6898 GCA_031399105.1 Blastocatellia bacterium
CGAGTCCGAGATGTTGTCGGCTGCTGCAATCTCCTTTTCAAAGTCCACGAGGGACAAGCCTGCTCCGTGCGCCTTTGCCAACGCAATGCCGTACTCCTCAACGTTGTAACTCGACTTTCCGGTGATCTTCTTGATGGTGTGAGTCGCACCGGCAAGCGTGGTGATCAGATTTCCCCAGAACACCTCCTGATATCCGGAGCCACAGAGGGTGACGCCGTTCTTCTTTGCTAACTCGTCGAGAAGTTGAGTTGTCTTGAGCGAGGAATTCCACGGATAGAACGCCTCCTCACCGATAGTAATGGCATTCACACCGCTCTCGGCACACTCCATGAAGGGACCCTTGAGATCCTGCATCAGACTGGCGGTGGTAATGATGCAAGCGTCCGGCTTCTTCTCCTTCAGAATCGCACCTGCGTCCTTTGAATTCTGAACGAGAACCCCCGTCGTCCCCACTCCCGCGATTTCGCCAATATCCCTGCCGATAGTGTGAGGGCTCCGACCAAAGGCGCAAACGATTTCCGCGCCCTTCTCCAGGGCATAGCGCATCGTGTAAACGGACATCTTTCCGCAACCGTACTGCGCAATCCTCAGCTTTCTTTCCATTGACAGGCTCCTTTACCAAAAGAGATGCTCTAAGGGTCAGCTCCTGAGTCACGGCCCAAATTTCGGTAGTGCTCCGTTAGTGTTGGTCTGACTGTACAGGGGCAATGAAGTCAGTACCGAAACGCGGTAACGTCGGTCCACTGCTGCGGTATCGACTGTCATGCGTGTTCCTGCTTTAACTCGCCGGCAAGACCCGACGCTACCGCGTTTCGGTACTGACTTCATCGCCACTCCGTCCCAAATGGATCTCGATCAGGACGCGCGGGTTCTCTTGAGGACTTACACTTCCAAGGGTTCAATCGTTATCCTGACTTCGTAGCTCGCATCATCACATCCCAGTATCTTTACGAAGAGCTGGTCCACGAAGAAAGCGTGATCTCCTGGAGAGACGTTGTCGAAACCGAAGGTTGCATACTCACCGGCTGCCCATTCCACCAAATACATTTCCGCTGGGCTGCGCACTCCTTGTCTGCGCAACAACTCAAAGGGTTCTTCCGTGAACGGGAAGGCCATGTTGACGTTGCCCGGCAGCACCTGAATCCAAACCTCCGAACTACTCGTCACCTCAAAAGTACAGGACAAGGCCGGTGGATCGTCCGGGCTGGAGATCCCCCGATAAACTTCACTGAGGCTTGGCATCATTTCGGCAATTTGGGTTGCGCCCATTTGGCTCTCCTGAAGGACGGATGGAAGTATGCAAACGCTGGCTACACTCATTGATGCCCATTGGTCCAACGCAGCTTTGCACAAAAAGTCCGAAAGCCCACCCACGGAAGTGGGTTAGATGAGTTCAGATCCTGCCCATGGTGAAAAGTAACCGACGGCCGGGAATCCCAGCCATCGTTGGTGGATGGTTCAGATCCGGCCTTCCGTCAAACCTTGACCGTTCCTGTCTTCGAGCGCGCTTGATCAATTTGCTTTTCCGGCACAGGGCGGTGGCACGCCCTTGCAGGGATCTTTGGCGGTGCTTCTGGGGGCAGTTCGTCGAGATGTCTTGCTTCGAGTAGGCTTCGCCGGAGTTGATTTGTCGTGCGCAGTCTTCACATTGGAATTGGAGTTGGAGGCGTTATTGTTTGACGTCTTGTTCGCTGAACTGGAATTGGCATTCGCTGTATTTGCGTTTCCGGTTCTGCTGTTAGCGTTCGTATTGGCATTGCTGTTGGTGTTGGTGTTGCTGTTGGCTTTGCTGTTGCTGTTGGCGTTGCTGTTAGCGTTGGCGTTGGCGTTGGCGTTAGCGTTGGTGTTGCTGTTGCCGTTAGCGTTGGTGTTGCTGTTGCCGTTAGCGTTGGTGTTGCTATTGCTATTGCTATTGCTGTTGGTTTTGGGCGTTTCCTTAGGACCGATATCGCCGGGATCAATCTTGAAGGTTTGCCCGGTGGCTCGTGTCGTTAAAAGACATGTTAGAAAAACCAATCCGAGACCGATCATCAGCTTCTTTGTCATCGATTTCTCCTTTGTGAGTCACCTCATTGATAAAAGAGAGGTGAGGTTTGCACTAAGTTCGGCTCCAAGCAAAACAAAATAAACCTCTTTTCGCATATGCCTCTGCAATGAAATGATGAAATTTCCGAATCGTTTCAACGGTTTTGCTGCCTAACTGTAAACCGTTGAAACCTTGGGTTGATCTGCTCGACGACCATTGGCAGCGGATCGCTCGGAATGTCAGACATGGTTCAGCTTGTCGTCTGGACTGGAAACTCTCTATGCGACTTTACAAGTTGAATGTTGTGAACCGTTCATACCGTGTGCTTTTCAATTGCGTCGACACGATTTGATCAGCGGACCGCGAATATGCGCCGAAGTGCGCGGACGGTTCGCGTTGGCGGCACACCTTCCCATACACTCCGGTTTTCGAAAGGCCATGCATACACGGGGTTTCCATCACGCACCAAGCCGAGCAGTCCAGGTTCGCGCAGCTCTTCCGCAGACCATTCATATAGTCGCTGCAATCTTGGCTGGATCATCCCGTAATCCAGCATCCGGCCGAACTCGTTCTCCTCGGCGATATATTCATGAACGTCTCGCTTCAGCGGATATCGATCCGGCACAATGCGCGAAAGGGTCAGGAAAATTCCGGCGAGGGCGAGCCGTGGATCACCCAACACCGGGCCGATTGTGGCCAGCGGACCAAGTGCCAGCCGGGGCGCTGAAACCAACGCATGCGCATATAGCACCCGCACCAGTACAACATTAAGAAAGAAACGCTCGGCCGCGTTTTCTTTTTCGGCCAGGTCACGGTTCTCGAGGTATGCGGAAATAATGCTGGCGTTGTGCGCCCGGTACCAGGTGCCTCCGCGAGGATCCGCAACAAAGGACTTCCACAAGTGTATCGCTGGGGAAGACGGAGCGCCGTCCCGGCCGCCGCTTCGGGCAACCGCCTCACAACCATCACGTAGCAAGCGCTCATTTGCAGCCCGCCACCACGGGCTGCCTGACGGCGTGGTTTGGAGCGGCGCGAGCACGCCCCGCGCCAATTGCCAGCGCATGAAAGCCATCGCCGCACGACGGAACGGCAGGTGTTGAGGAGCCTGTCCGGACGGACCGTTATACGTTCGGGCAAGCAGTACTAGACGCTTAGCTGGTTCCTCCCGCACGGCCTCCACCTGCTTGAGCGCCCAGTCGGCAGCTGAGAGTTCTTCCATCCATCACTCCACACAACTCCTCGACTGCCCTCGATATCTTCATCGAGAGGGAATTGCAAGTTGGCGTCCTAGATCTTGGGAGCCGGAATTGGCCCAAGCGCTTTTTCAAGCGACAAACCCAGCCCAAGCAGTTCACGATCCCGACCCGGCAGTGCGTCGAATTCAAAGCCGATGGGCAACCCGGTCGAAGTCATGCCGGCTGGGAGAACAAGGCAAGGCATCCCGGCGCAACTTCCTTGCCCGAGATTGCGGCCCATCGCAGCGCGTATCGGCACCTTCACACCAAGAATCTCGATCTCTCGATCCTCGCCAATTAAAGGCGGCGGCATTCTCACGGATGGGAACGCCAGCATCACGACATTGTTATTCACAAAGTAACGACGTACTGCCTCGCGTAAGGGCGCGAGTTGAGCGACTGCCGATTTGTATTGAGCCTCGGTAACTGCATTCGGTGCACCCGGAACGATGCGGTCTCGAAAAAGTGTCTGAATGTCCGCACTCGCTTGGGAAACCATTTCCTCGAAACTAATGCCCGCTCGTTGCTGTTTCAGAAATGCAGACATGTTTTTTGCAGTCTCGTAGACATTGATAGTGCGCGTGAGTTCGGTGCCTACCCGCATCTCTTTAGGTACGTCTGCCCGTACGAGAACGGCGCCTGCTGATTCGAGCTTTTTCAGAGCTTCGGTGGTCACGCGCGCTACTTCCGGATGCAGGTCGCTCAGGAAGTAATCTGCGACACCAATACGTACGCCGCGCAACGGTTGAGCGGCTACGACTGGCTTGGCATTCAGCAACACGGAATCGAACAGGATCAAGTCTGCAACCGTTCGGGCGACTGGGCCACCAGTGTCCCATCTGGGCGTGATAGGCATCACGCCGGCGCCCGGATACCGACCGACCGTTGGACGCAGACCGGCGAGGCCACAGAACGATGCGGGAACTCGGATGGAACCAAACGTGTCCTCTGCCACGGCGAGCGGCGCCATGTGTGCTGCGACCGCTGCCGCGGAACCCCCGCTGCTACCCCCCGGAACACGTGAGGTGTCATAAGGATTTCGCGTTGGTCCAAATGCAAGATTATTAGTAGTGTGACCGTAAGATAGTTCATGGATGCTCGTCTTGCCCATCAGGATCGCACCCTGGGCAAAGAGCGGCTTGAGGATCGCCGCATCTTCCTTTGGCCGAAAGTTTTTGAGCGCCGGTGTGCCGTTTGTCGTAGGAAGCGCTTTGGTGTTGACGCTGTCCTTTACCGGAATGGGAAGTCCGTGGAGTACACCCAACCTCGCGCCCGCACCACGTCTCTTATCAGCCGACCGTGCCGCCTCCAGCACCATCTCGCGATCCAACGCACGAAACGCATTCAGGTTCTCGAGCGACCTGGCTCGGTCAAGAAGTGCGCGGGCAAAGTCCTCCGCCTTGATGTCACCATTCCGCATCGCTGCTACGGCTTCAACAGCGGTGAGGTTCGTTAGCGCTGTCTGAACCGCCCAGATCTGCCGAGGCAGCAGGGTAGCGGTTACGGCTGCACCAAGGAGCGTGACTGTATCTGAAAGGAATTTGCGTCTGCTATTTGCCATTGACGAGACCTCTGCCAACCTGGAATCTTTCGAGCGTTGATCGTCGGCCGATTGAATTTGCCAATGAGTCGGAATCGTGAAACGTCACTCACTTTTCGAGGAAGGAAGTAGGCGCATTTTGGCCAACTGCGTAAGCAAGAAGGATCATTAAGACTAGAATGTTTTTGTAGCTCTAAGTCCCAGCAGCTCTCATAGTGGCTGAATAGTGGCTGGCCTTCTCACCGGAGCCGCCACTTCACCCTGCTGAAACGAGTTTCAGGTGGAAGCTCCATGCAAAAAAGAGAGCGGTGTGACAAGCAAGGTAGGCGCTCCTGATAACAGGATTGAAAGGCTCTAGGCCTAATCCTAACGCCCCGGCGCTAGACCTCAGATGCCGGTTTTTGGATCCGTCATCACCGCTCGCCGGACAGATTACTCCCGAGCCAAAAGTTGATCAAGGTGAAGAGCTTAAGCGGCAGGTGATGCAGTTTGCTCGTGAGCGATTTGTCGGGCGTGTTCGGCGATTCGATTGGGCTTGTTCGCAATTCGTTTTGAGTTTGTTCGCGATTCGATTGGGTGTCATGAAGTCAGTACCACCTCGCGGTAGCGGGTGGGGTGTTGGTTGAATTGAGCATAAAACTGAAAGAACGCGGCGGCGCGCGGCCCACCCGCTACCGCGAGGTGGTACTGACCTCATGACTCGTACGCCAGCCTTCATTTACAGAGCCGCAGACAGCGCACTGATCGTGACGTAATACCCGTCCGGATCTCTGAGTGAGAACTCCGATGTTCCAGTGCTCGGGTTCACATGGGGCTCCTCCTCGAGCGGAACGCCGAGAGCGCGTGCCCTTGGCAGCGCCATCTCAAAATCATCGACACGGAAAAACAAGAGGAGGCCGTTACCAGGCTGCGCGTGATCGGGGCTCGTCAAGGAGGGATGCTCATGGGCCCCCCACTCGTGAAGACAGAGCAAGACTGTTCCATCCGAGTCGAGGATCTGACCGAAGTCGTCATGCACCGAAGGCGTCTCGGGCAGGCCAAATAGCGACTGGTACCACTTCAAGCTGCCAGGCACATCGCCCACCCCAATGATCGTCCAAGTGCGCCTCATAGAATCCTCCTGCGGCCCAACGCCTGAGTAGATCTGGGCAGCGCGAATCAAATCACCGGTCGCCGTACTGCAGCTAGTTACAAACACGCTCTGGCCGCTCGTGTTCAACGATTTGGCAGAGCGTTCAAAGACAAATAGCCCAGATTGATTCAATCAATTTATGGGGCCGATGCTTTTTAATAGCGTTTGCATTCGACCCTCGATGGTTCTCTCATCCTGACTAGCGACTCGAAAATGCCATGTTCTGGAAAAACTCGTCAGTCAGGTCATTTAGGCTTGCGGAGAACCCTCTTAGATTTGAGTGATTAGATAATTCGATTCGCACGACCAAACCCTTATTTTCCGGATGACCACACATGTAACCCTTGAAGTTGAGGTACTCAAAGTTAGGCGCCGAGGCGTCACCCGTGAATATTCCATCATATTGCACGCATGACCTCGCTTTGAAGCGGACGTAATTGAAGTGAACACTAACCTTCTTTAATTTACTCAGTTCCTCAACTTTTAAAGCTTCCAAGCTGGCCAGCAGGTCTTTGTTATTATCAAAGACTTTTGTCTTGATAGTTTTCGCACTCGCATTTACAACTTCACCCTCGCCGCGCTTTTGAAAGCCGACTAACGATTTGTTTGACTGCAATAGTATCCATCCGGGCTGGTTAGGTGACATTACTGTCACTCCGTCCAGGTGATAGACGCTGCCCGGAGTGATTGATGTTTGCTTCTGTGCTAAGACAGCAATGGCACAAGCAACTGCGACTAAAACGATGACTATTAAACGGTTCATGTTTGCCCTTTCCCAATTTGATAGCTCAGTAACCGATCTCTCGCAAGAAAAACGAGCCTTCAACTTGCGGCGCGCGATCAGAGTTCTGTAAATGAATGCGTCGTAAGAGCAATGAGGTCGGTACCACCTCGCGGTAGCGGGTGGGCCGTTCGCCGCCGCGTCTTCGGGGTTTATGCTCAATTCAACACATCGCCCCACCCGC
>JANNON010000610.1:0-2973 GCA_031399105.1 Blastocatellia bacterium
CTTGCCTTAGTTTCAAGGTCGGTTGGCAGATTCAGATTATACCGATCTTCATTGCGCCGAAGCTGGAGCGGGGACAGGGTCCACCTTCCTGACAGTGAGACTGCCCACCTGGCCTTCCTAATATGCAGCGCGTTAGCTTACACACAGTCTCGGCAGCGGGTGCGGGGCACCAACAAGTCCTTCTGGTTTCAATGCTCGATTCAACACAACACCCCACCCGCTACCGCGCGGTGTTACTGACCCCATGACTCCATACGCCGCATTTATTTACAGAACACAAGCTTGATCACTACCAAGGTGCTGTTCAATGTGCCCGCACTTTCTCCTTCGCGATTCGCCCGGATGTCATGAGGTCAGTACCACCTCGCGGTAGCGGGTGGGGCGCATCAAACAAGTTCTTCTGGTTTTAATGTTCGATTCAACACAACACCCCACCCGCTACCGCGAGGTGGTACTGACCTCATGACTTTAGCGCTCTCCCTGGTATTGGATATGGAACATGAACACTCAACGGAAGCGATCAAGGAACGGCTGGCCCTTGGGCCAGTGCACAACTATCTGCGCGACTGGATCTATGGTGGGATAGATGGCGCAGTCACCACGTTTGCAGTTGTCAGCGGTGTAGCCGGCGCCGGACTCTCTCCCTGGATCATCCTGGTGCTTGGTTTTGCTAACCTTCTTGCTGACGGCTTCTCTATGGCCGCAAGCAACTTCCTCGGTACCAAAGCCGAGCAAGACGATTTGCAGCGCCTGGCGGTTATTGAGAATCGCCATATCGATCTGGCGCCCGAAGGCGAACGAGAGGAAGTCAGGCAGATTTTTCAGTCAAAGGGTTTTACCGGTCAGGATCTCGAGAGGATTGTCGAACTTGTGACGTCCGACCGTCAGCGCTGGGTGCACACCATGCTGACGGAAGAGTATGGTCTTCCAAGAGAAATACGTTCTTCGTGGATAGCGGCAATGAGCACGTTCACAGCCTTTTTGATTTGCGGGCTGGTTCCGTTAGTTCCCTTCTTGTTCAAATGGTCCTATGCGTTTGAAGTCTCGATCATGATGACGGGAACTGTCTTCCTGGCAATCGGATCCTTTAAAAGCAGGTGGTCTACCGCTTCCTGGTGGAGCTCAGGGCTTACGACCCTGCTTGTTGGCGCAATTGCGGCTGCCCTCGCTTACGTTGCGGGGGTACTTCTGACACGTTTGCTGACCTGAGGACCGTTGCGCGACACCAACAGCATCACGTAGGGGACCGCACCCAACATCCCGGTACATCGTTACGAAACTTTCGTCTCATTCAACCGAACCTTCAAGGTTGGGGAATCGCCATAGTCCAATGCCACGGCAAGCTATTTCAATGGTTTTGAAACGCAAGTCGGCTAAGTCTTGAAATCGCCTGATGGGCTTTGCACAAAGAGTGTCGCGGGGCGAAGAGAAGCAATCAGAACCGAGCGCCGCGACCGGGCCGATTGGGAAGAAGCACGCAATGGACTAGAGTAGTGGAGATCTCATTCAAAACCAGTTGAATTTTTTGCGTCGTCCCGGTCGCTGCGCTCCGCGGTTCTGATTGCTTTGCGCTTGTCCAGGGCTTCACCCCGCAGATTTACCGTTGACTACTTAGTTTTTGTGCAGAGCCCGCCTGATGCCAAGCTGCGTGCAATTCGATAGCAGGTTCGTCTCTGCAGCTCACAAGGAACGCAAGTGCAACAGACTCGTAGTCCCGTCACCAGCCTCGATCATTAGTGCGGAGTCGATGCCAAGATCAGTTTGCTGGAGCTTCACCGAAGTCGGGGTTGATATCCTATGGGTGACATGATTATTCGGCGTTCCGGCCATCATGATCTCTATGTTGTCGCCGCGCTCAGTCACTTCCGCGGTCATACCTGTCAGGAACATGTGATGACCTTCAATTTGGTCGCCAATGTCAGGGCCAAAGATTTCGAGCGCTACCTCCCAGCCTTCCTGTCTCCGACTCATGTTGTCGAAAAATTTGGTCCATTCACCTCGTGGTACTTCTACTGTTTTCATGGGAGCCTCCCTACTTTCCACCTGTCAGGTTTACATCGCCGATTATGGTTGCATTATTCATGCCAGCTCATCTCATCGTAGGACTAACAGTTTTTGCAGGTTCTCCGGAATTCGCCTGCGAGTTTTCTCCCAGTTAAGTTGTGTAACTTTCCGCAACAGATGGCGTATGCGCTCTCACTAAACTGACATTTGCTGGTTTGGGTGAAGGCATGGTCATTCCTAGAGATTGGCCACTCAGAAAGAACTTCGGAAAGGTGAGGAAACTTCTATGCAAGTCAACGAGATCATGACTCGCCAACCCAAGGTTTGCGAGTTGAACGCGAGCTTGGCCGAGGCGGCGAAAACGATGTGGGACAACGACTGCGGAGTATTGCCTGCTTAAGGATGGCAAAGAGCTCGTGGGGTTGATCACAGATCGAGATATCTGCATGGCCGTCTGGATTAGAGATGGCAATCCCTCCGGTATCTCAGTCGAGGAAGTCATCACGGGCGCCGTTTATTCGGTGGTACATGAAGATGATGTCCGTAAGGCGCTGGAACTAATGCAGGAGCACAAAGTACGCCGGTTGCCGGTTGTCAGTGCCGAAGGCGAACTCAAAGGGATGCTCTCGATGAACGGCGTCGTTCTGAAGTCAGAGGAAGCAAGGGATACGGAGCTCGCTTACGCTGATGTAGTCAACACCTATAAAGCGATCTGCGCGCACTCGCTTCCGATGCAACTTAGCCGGCTGCCGGTTCTGCTGTGTGATCAAAGTCCAAGCAAGAAACGCAGGAACTGAGGGTTCTCACGGCCGCAACGCTTCTATAACCGCTGGGCCACTAACCTGCGTCTATTTCTTACTCGCATGCTTCTGTCGTGCGCCGCCCATTGCCACGGTTTTCGAGAGTTCTTGTTTGGCTCTAAAGCCGATTGCGCTCGATTTTCGTCTTGGTGCTTCGGTTAATCCGCGG
>JANNON010000649.1:0-3613 GCA_031399105.1 Blastocatellia bacterium
CAAGGCGTTCCAGATGAAAGGGCAGAAGTCAGTTGATGCAAGCAAAGCGAGGTAGCGCCGTTCTAATCACGGTAGGGTCTCAAACATGAAGCACGCGGATAAAAACGAGGTCGATATTCTGCTACGAAGTCTCGCGAAGCATGCGCGACTCGCTGCAGCTCTCGACAAACCGGCGAGTTCCGTTGACGTCAATCATCTTGACGCCGACGAACTCAGCTCGTATGCCGAAGACGCACTGCCGTCGGCGACGCGCGCTCGTTACACTTCGCACATTGCTGATTGTGCGAGCTGCCGAAAATTGGTCACTAGTTTGACACTGAGCGCAGGAGTTCCAGTCCGTGAGGAAGTCGCGCTTGAGCCGGCCAAAAGTTTTTGGCAGAAGCTGGCTCCGTTCTTCTCGCCGGCTGTCCTGAAATATGCGACGCCTGCACTTGCGCTTGGGGTCGTGATCATCGTTGGTTTAGTAGTTTTGCGGCAGTCGAGGAACTCGGAGTTGGTGGTCCAGACCTCGCGCGTCGAAGAGACAGGACGTCAGCAGAATATTGAAGAGAAGTTTGGTTCGCCGGCGCCTACCGAGGTGGCGCAAGCGAAGCGGAGCGACGGCTCGGAAGCTAATGGTGTCGTCAATATTCCAAAGGAAGAACCGGCCAAAGCAAACGAAGCTGGGGCTGCGGCTCAGGAAAAGGACCAGTCGACCAAGACTGCTGATTCGAATCCTGCAGCCGCTCAGCCTTCCTATGCTCCTGAACCCACGGTAACGTCCGCCCCGCCGCCGGCGAAACCTGTTCAGGAGAAGCAGCGTGAGGTGGTAGCGGACGGGGCAGATCGAACCGAAGCCGAAAGAGAAACGAAAGACCGTGACGAACTGGCGAAGAACGACAGCCGAGTTGGGGGAATCACTGCAAGAAAACTGGAAAACTTGCCGGCGAGTCGTCCTGCCGCCGGCAGAGGTCAGTCTGGTCCATCTGATAAAAAGAAAGCGGCGACCGAAAGCAAGGTTGCGAAAGAAGAAGAGACTCGCTCGGTTGCCGGCCGTCGATTTCGACGGGAAGGGAATTCATGGGTTGATACTGGATACAATCAGGCAGCGGGAGTTGTCCGAGTGAGTCGTGGTTCCGAGCAGTTCCGCGCGCTAGTAGCCGACGAGCCGGGAATAAAGACCGTAAGCGAAGAACTTCCGGGAGTTGTGATCGTGGTTTGGAAGGGTCGAGCTTACCGGATTCAATAAAGACAGAATACAGAAAACAGAATACAGAAAACAGAATAACTTCTGACTTCTGACTTCTGACTTCTGACTTCTGTATTCCGCATTTTGCTTTTGGAGGCCCCATGTACTGTCCGACCTGTGGTAATGAAATTAATGTTGAGCTGAAATACTGCAATCGGTGCGGCGCCAATCTCACTCAAAGCATGCAAAGCGCACCAGTATTCGTTCCGGTGCCGATAAAGCTCACCCTGCCCACTTTGTTTGTTGCTCTGACTATTGTTGGAGGCTTGGGCGTCATTATCTCCGGAGCAAGAGAGCTGGCGTCAATGCATGTGAACGCGGCGGCGCTGGTGTGGATGGTCCTCTTTGGTATGGCTACGCTGTTCGGCTGTACAGCGTTGCTGCTTCGTTTCTGGACGAAGATGGTCTCGCTGCAGCGCGAACAGGTCGAGACAAGAAATGCGCAGCCGACTTTCGCTGCGCCGCCGCAAGGCTTTGTGGCGCCGCCCCAGCTCACACCCAGGCAAGATAACTTTCCAAGCGTCACCGAACACACCACTCGTACGTTCTCTCCTATCTATAAAGAACCAAAGCAAGGTTAGATATTAGGTCAATACCGTAATGCGGTAGCATCGGGTCAACGTTTCATTTCAGCGCGGGAGATCGCTGATGAGAACCCGATGCTACCGCATTACGGTACTGACTCCCGATGCTGCCACCTCACCGTACTGACTCGCTGGACCGCAACGTGTACTCATTCTGTATTCCGTGTTCTCTTTTCTGTATTCTGTCCTCATGATTCTTAGCCGAAGCAATCGACTAGCAACCGCAGCAACAGTTCTACTTTCCGTTTTCCCAAACCTGATCGCGCAAACACCGAAGCGAAGTGCTTCTCGTTCCGCGCAAAGGTTCGTTGCTAAGCCCAACGCGCAGATCGCCAGCATCGTTCGCGAGATTGATGCCGGAAACATCGAGCGTGCGATCCGAAAGTTAGTCTCCTTTGGCACACGCAATACTCTTTCTGCGCAAAACGATCCGAATCGAGGAATAGGCGCCGCGCGCGATTGGCTCTACTCGGAATTTCTCAAAACGGCCGCAGCTTCCGAAGGGCGCATGACAGTTGAAAAGCAGACCTTCGAACAACCGAAAGCGCCTCGTATACCTTCACCAACCATGTTGACGAACGTCGTAGCGACGTTAAAAGGCACACAACCGGAATCTGAACAACGTGTCTATATCGTCAGTGGCCACTACGACTCAATGTGCGGCAGTCCAGTCGATGGCGAGTGTGACGCGCCGGGCGCAAATGACGACGCGTCCGGCACTGCTGCGGTGCTCGAGCTGGCTCGCGTGATGGCGAAACATAAGTTCGACGCCACGATCGTTTTTATGGCAGTGCCCGGCGAAGAGCAGGGATTGTTGGGCGCAACCTATTTTTCCGAAGAAGCAAAAAAGAGAGGGACTAACATCGAGGCGATGGTTACCAATGACATCATTGGCAACACGCTTGGCGGCAATGGCGTGCGTGATCGAAAGACGGTGCGAGTCTTTTCCGAGGGCGTACCCTCAAATGAAAAGCCCGAGGAAGCCAACGTTCGTCGTGGCGTCGGTGGTGAGAATGATTCAGCTTCGCGACAACTGGCGCGCTTCATTCGCGAGGTCGGCGAACTGTATGTTCCGGCGATGAATGTGATGATGGTCTATCGACGTGATCGCTACCTGCGGGGCGGCGATCACATTCCCTTTCTCGAACGCGGCTATGCGGCAGTGCGTTTCACCGAGCCGAACGAAGACTACACACATCAGCACCAGAATGTTCGCGTTGAAAACGGCGTGCAGTATGGTGACCTGCCGGAGTTTGTCGATTTCGCATATGTTGCGAATGTGACGCGCGTGAATGCAGCCGCACTTGCGATGTTGGCGCTGGCGCCCGCTCGGCCCAAGGGTGTGAATATTCTGACGACGAGGCTTACTAACGACACAGATCTCAAATGGGAAGCGAATAACGAACCAGACCTTGCCGGTTATGAAATAGTCTGGCGTGAGACTTCGTCGCCGATGTGGACAACCGCGCACACAGTGGGAAACACCACTAGCCACACCATGAAAGGACTGTCAAAGGATAATTATTTCTTTGGTGTGCGTGCGATCGATCGGGAAGGAAATCGCAGCCCGGTTAGTTTCCCGGTGCCACTCGGACGCACACCGTCACCGCGGCCTGCTAATTAACGCAACCAGCGATGGGCTATGCAGAAAAACTAAATACTCAACGGTAAATCCTGCGGGCCGAAGGCTTGGACAGGCGCAAAGCAATCAGAACCGCGGAGCGCAGCGACCGGGCCGACGCGAAAAATTCAACTGGTTTGAAAGAGATCTCAACTACTAGAGTCAAATGCGTGCTTCTTC
>JANNON010000669.1:0-6843 GCA_031399105.1 Blastocatellia bacterium
TCATCGGATCCTGAAAGATCATCGCAATGCGCCGGCCGCGGACTTTCCGTACTTCTTCGTCCGTGAACTTCAGCACATCCTGGCCATCGAGGAGTACTTCACCAGAGACAATCCGTCCTGGTGGACTCGGAATCAAGCGAATGATCGAAAGGTTAGTGACCGACTTACCTGAACCTGACTCGCCCACAATGCCCAGTGTCTCACCGCGTTTCAGTGCAAACGAAATACCGTCCACAGCCTTCACCGTTCCGTCTTCGGTGTCGAAGTAAGTACGGAGGTCGCGAACCTGGAGTAATGTTCCGTTGCTGCTCATCAAATGTTTTTAAAACTTCCGCATCTGCGGATCGAGTGCGTCGCGCAAACCATCGCCCAGAAAATTAAGCGAGAACAAAGTCAGCGCCATCGTCACACCCGGAAAAATGAGTTGCCAGGGGAAGATCGCGATGTTCGCAATGCCGTCCGTCGCCAAACTGCCCCAGGACGCCAGGGGTGCTTGCACGCCGAATCCGAGGAACGACAGAAAGGCTTCAGTTAGCATCACGGTCGGAATTGTGAGCGTGGCATAAACAATCACCGGGCCCAAGGTGTTTGGAACGATGTGACGGAAGATGATTCGTGGAGTTGATACCCCAGTTGCCCGGGCCGCGAGGACAAACTCCTGGTTCTTCAAAGACAACACTTGGCCGCGCACGATTCTCGCCATCGTCAACCATGAAACCGATCCCAGTGCAACGAACAGCAGGATTAACTGTCCGCGTGCAGTCTGGCTGCGAAACATCGCCAGCAAAACGATAACAAGAATGATGTAGGGCAATGAGTAGAGCACGTCCACCAGTCGCATCATTACGTTGTCGATGCGTCCGCCCAAATACCCTGCGACAGCTCCATATCCCACACCAATAAGAAGTGACACTAATGTGGAGATGATCCCGACCATCAACGAGATCTGCCCGCCCTGGAGTACTCGTGCCAGCAGATCGCGACCCTGATTGTCGGTGCCCATCGGGTGCTTCCACGAAAACGAACCGTCGGGTGCAGTGAAAGGAGGAAACGACTTCAACAGTGCGGCCTCGCCAGGAATGTAATCAGGTGTAATCCCGGTGATGTTCTTAATGACTAAGGGACCAAGCAACGATGCGAGCGTGATGATTGCTACTACCACCATTCCGAATACGGCCAGTTTATTCTTGAGGAGTCGCCGCCACGCGTCGTTCCATAAGGAATTTCCCTTGACCTGCTCAGCGTCCTCAGCCGCACGCAAATCAGCCTCTCCAACCGCAGCTTCCAGGGGAGTGTGCAGCGAATCCTCGTCGAGCGTTCCATCCAGGGACGGCATCGTGCCCGGCAGTGGTGTCACCTCGCCTTTGGGTGGATGAAGATCGTGTGAATGATCGTCTTTCATTCTTTCGTGGAGAGCTAATATCGAATGCGCGGATCGAGGTACGCATAAGCGATGTCGACCAGCAGATTCATTGTCAGCAGGGTGATGGCAATGAAAGCAACGATCCCGATAATCAAAGGCTCGTCTCTGTTCAATGCGGCTTGTATGAAGTAGTTGCCAAGACCGGGTAGCGCAAAAAGTCGTTCCACGACTACGGTACCGGTCAGGAGAAACGCCAGCGCGGGTCCAGTGAACGAAACGACGGGCATCAGTCCGCCACGTAAAGCATGGCGCAACACCACCTGTCGTTCACTGAGGCCTTTTGATCGGGCGGTGCGAATGTAGTCAGACCGTAGCACTTCCAGCATTCCGGCCCTCGTCAATCGCGCAATGTAAGCCATGTAGATGGCTGAGAGAGTGATCACCGGAAGAATCAGATTCCTGCTTGGGAAAGCCGCCCAACGCGATGGGGGCAGCCAGTAGAATGAAAGCGAGAAAATCAGGACCAGGATTGGCCCGAGGACGAAGTTCGGAATTGAGATCCCAACCATAGCCAGCGCCATGGAACCGTAATCCCAACGGGAATTCTGCTTGAGTGCCGCGATTGATCCAAAGGTGATCCCCACCAGCAACGCCAGCAGATAGGCCAGGACGCCAATCGTGGCAGACACCGGTAAGGAGCGTGCGATGATTCCGTTTACTGATTGCCCTTCGTATTTTAGAGAATTGCCAAAATCGAGATGACGAAGAATATTCCACATCGTGCGCCGATACTGCACGTGCCAGGGAAGATTGAGACCATACTTTTCAGTAATGTTCTTCTCGATGGCGGCTGGCAGTGGCTTTTCGCTGGTGTAGAAGTTTCCGGGCGCAAGGCGGATCAGTCCCCAGGTGATAGTGATGACGATAAGAATCGTTGGGACGGTGACCAGGAGACGACGAATGATGAACCGTAGCATGTTTTGTAGGACCGGCATTACTGCCTGTCTGCGCTGCTGCTTATCAGACTCTAGGGGTGCTGCAAATGAAAGACCGACAGACCAGGAATGTCGGTCCTACTCCGCCATGTTCGGGATGCCGTAGTCCCACTTGGACGTATCCCGCTCGATATAAACGAACTTCCATGGATACAGGGATGCGGCGTTCGGATACATGCCCTTCAGGTAAGGCTTCTTAACAAAATTCACCGCGCTCGTTTCGATGGGGATCATCGGTTGTGCATCAAGCAGAAGCTTTTCAGCCCGAGCGAGCAACTCATATCGCTTGGCCTTGTCGAGAGTGCTATTCGCCTCGTTCAGCATGTCGGCGTACTTCTGATCAAACCAACCCGTCGCGTTGGTCCCGCCCACCGTCGAAAATATGCCTAAGAAAGTAAATGGGTCCATGTAGTCTGCGCCCCACAGCCCTATTGAGAAGCCCTTATATTCGAGTTTGTTCCGCACCACCATGAAGGTCTTGAACTCCATACTACGCAAAGGCACCGTCACACCCAGCGTCTGTTTCCATTGTGCCTGAAGGAATTCAGCTACAGTCTTGTTCGAGGACGCGGTATTGAAAACGAACTCTATTTCGCTAACCGGAAAATTCTTGCATTCATAAGTACCATCCCCGCGCTGAGTGACCGCAAAGCCCGCCTCGCCGAGAAGTTTTCGAGCTTGTTCAGGGTCGAATCCCTCGCCTTTCGGTTGCGGGTAGCCGCTGAAAATCCCTTCAGGTGTAAAAGCAAAAAGCGGTTTGGTAATGCGCCGCGCTTTCGCGTAAGTAATTTTGTCGATCGCCATCGCGAACGCACGCCGCACGCGCAGGTCGTTCATCGGAGCTTTCGTAACGTTGATGTTGATATAGACGATCGCCGCTTCAGCCCCATCCATGTAGTCTTTCTTCGGCCGCACCACATCCAGCCAGGCATTGGGCACCGAATGGTTTAGGGTAGCGTCGACCTCCCCTACTTTGTACAGATTCATAATGGCCGGATTGTCTGACATCGGATAGAAGCGGATCTCTTCAAGTTGCACCCTGGCAGCATCCCAGTACATGGGATTACGTTCTACCACCAACTCGTGATACGGCTTCCAGTGCTTTAACTTGAAGGCGCCCGAGGTGACCAGATTCCCAGCATCGGTCCAGCGGTCACCAAACTTTTCTATGATCTGTCGTGGCACAAATCGAAATAGCGGATGTGCAACCAGCCCGCTAAAAAACGGAGCGCGTTGAGCCAAAGAGATGCGGACGGTGTAATCGTCGATCGCCTCAACCCCAAGATCTTCGCCACTAACTTTTACGAGTTCCTTCCCCGCCATCGCGGCTTGTAGCTTTGGGTTTGCCGACACGCGCGCCGTTCGCCTCTTTTCATCAGCGGGTAAGGTCAAACGCGGAGGGGAATGCATGAATCGATGAAAGGCAGTGTCAGCGTCCTGCTGTGGCTCCTCGTCTGTGATCTCATATTCAAGCTCACCAGCGCCAATCGATTTCTGACTAAGTGGTTCAGCCTCAGGCGGGACGGCGTCAGTAAAGTCTTCTTCCAACAGAAACTGATTGGTAACAGGATCCTTAACGAATACGGCAGCGGAGTTGTAAGCCTGAGCGTACCTGATGTCATAAGCAAGCGAGGCATTACGCGATGCCAGTTTGGGTGAAAGAGCTCGTCGCACGGTGTAAACGAAGTCCTGAGCCGTTATCGGATCACCGTTCGACCAGCGCGCGTTCTTACGTAAGTGGAAGACAAACTCCGAAGAATCCTTGTTAGCGTGAAAACGGTCGGCAATCGCGGGAATGGGCTCGAGAGTTTTCGGGTGATATTCAACGAGACCTTCGTAAAGCGCCATGTAGATTCGCGCTTCCGGTTGGCCTGAACTTACTGGCGGGTCGATCGACTCGGGCTCATCACCGGTGACATAGCGCAGAATGTTTCTTTCGGGAGGCGTGGTCTTACCGAAGAATACTTCATTCTTCGCAGAGGCGCTGCAGGCGATCGTTACGAATGCAATCGTCGCGAGCGTTGTTCCCAGTACTAATTCTTTGGTGTGACTGATCATCAGGATCTCATCTCAGCAAATGTGTTTCGGACAAACGTGCGAATTTTATGAGGATAATCTGACCTACTGGCCGCAAGGGTACTGGGATACCCTTCACTGAACGCGGCGTTGGGAGGAAAGGTTAGTAGACCATGAACGCGGCAAAATTATCACGCGCGTGAGCATTGAGCAAGAAAATGATCAGAACAGCAAACATTAGCGACAGGCCGCTACCGCTTACTGTTCTGGATTTTCAACCAAGCCTGTTGCGGAGTGCGCCAGTTCGTGTCGATCCGAACACTCTTCAATGAGGGCGCGTCGAGAACATTGGCATCGAACCCAAACACATAATGCTTTACCAGGGCATACGATGAGGCGAAGTAGATGGGAACAGATTTGAGGTGCCGGAGTGCTTGCTCTTCTGACTCAGTGGGTTCATCGGTGGCCGCCTTTTCTCCCGACTGCTGCTGCTCACCATCAGTGGGAGCACTCTCCTGCTGCAGCGATGCCATCGCAGCTTCATCTCTGCGAAACATCATACGCATGTTGGTGAGTTCATCGGTGGTCTGCAATACCAATCCGCGCCGCACGATGTCGTAGTTGCCGGCACGAATATCGGCCTCGTAATCTTCCCAGCTTTTAATCACGATCTCGGTGTCAACGTTAAGCACGGCTTTCCACATCGCAGCGATGGATTGAGCGACGATTCGCTGCTGCTCGTTTCGATTGATCAAAAGTTTGAGCCGGGGAAATCCCTGCCCCTCCGGGAAACCAGCTTCTGTAAGCAACTCGCGCGCGCGCACTACATCTCGCTCCAGCAAGTCTGATTTCCCTACCACTGGCCGATTCGACTCAGCCATCTCATCCGGTAGAAACTTCTTTGCCGGCTCCGTGGCGCCGCCCAACTCATCTTGCGAGATCCGCTCACGATCGATAGCAATAGCCAGCGCTTCACGAACACGGACATCATCGAACGGCGAATGCGTCGTATTAAAGCTGTAGTAAGTAATGGCTCCAAAGGTAGCGCGACGAAAATCTTCGTAGGGCGTGAGCAACTTAATGGCTAATGGTTCAAAGGCAGCATTCGTTACCGCATCAACCTGACCCTCACGATATGCGGCGAGCGCCGATTCGGCATTCCTGGTGTGGACAAACGCAACTCGCTCGAGTTGTACGTCGTTCTTTCCCCAGTAATGTTCGGCTCGTTGCAATACCACGCGATCATGATCTCTGTCGGCCAGTTGAAATGCACCGTTTGAAACTACCTCCGCAGCCTCGATTCGCTTCAGAGACTCGTTTTTCACTTTCACGGGTCGAAATACCGGATGTGCTACCAGCGATGGGAAGTTGGCATCTGGCCGTTCCAGCCTCACGCGCAACACATGATCGCCGACGGCTTCGGCGCCAAACACACTCTTTGCCGGAGAAGGCGAAGGAGTTGCCGTGGCAACTAAGGCACCCGCCTCGGGAGTCGGAATCTGCACCGGCAGTGTGGCTGAGGAGGCGGCTCCTTCGATGTTACGCAATAACTCTGTATGTGGAGCAGAGTCGCCCAGCTTCACCGTGCGCTCCCAGGAGTTTATGAAGTCCTGAGCGATCACAGCATCACCATTCGACCAGCGAGCATCTTCTCGCAAATAAAAAGTCCAAACCTTGTCGTCGGGTGACGCTTCCCAGCGAGTTGCAACGCCGGGAACCGGTCTGAGCGTGCGCGGATCGTAATCGGTAAGTCCCTCGAAGATGGCCCGGACGAGATCCGTATCTGGCGGGGCAGCAGCGAAGGCGGGATCGACAATCTGCGGCAGACCCCCATCGCTCCAACGAAACTCCCGAGATTGTTGTGGCGTTACGCGGCCGTAATGAGATGGCACCGGCTCATCGCTGAAACACGCAGAGTGACCAATAGCGATCAGCACCAGCAAAGAGCTGATCAGAATAAGTCGCAGATTCAAAAATGAACGTGGAGTATTCAAGGGTTCTGTTGATAGATTGTTAGACAGAAAAGAAGTCCGTCCTACTTTCCAGCTCTATTCGCAGCTGCCCTCAGCGAAGCATAAACTGCCTCTGTCTGTCTGCGGGTGTCGTCAAAGCCGGACGACGTATCGATTGTATGGTCGGCAAACTTGAGTTTGTCTTCCTGCGCCATTTGCGCCGCTATTCTCTTCTTAGACTCGGCTTCAGAAAAGTTGTTCCGCGTCATCAGCCTTTCTAACTGTATCTCAGGACGGCAGTGAACCACGATCAGTTTATCAAAACGCTTGCTCCCACCAGATTCGATCATCAACGCGGCATCGACCACGCCGATGCCATGCGGGTCTGCTGCTTCCCATTCGCGCATAATCTCGTCCTGACGCTCGATGATGAAAGGATGAAGGAGCGAATTCAAGAGTAGCCGCTTGTTCTCATCCGCAAAGACTATGGCGCCAAGATTCTGACGGTCGAGGGTCC
>JANNON010000671.1:0-3125 GCA_031399105.1 Blastocatellia bacterium
CCCCGCTCTCTCATAGCCACTCACCCTCAAGTCAACCAATCAAGTTTAAGAGTCTCACTGTCAGGAAGGTGGACCCTGTCCCCGCTCTCTCATAGCCACTCACCCTCAAGTCAACCAATCAAGTTGGAAAACTGAGCTGGAGTAAACGCTTTTGCAAACTTGAACCGGGGACATGGTCCACCTTCCTGACTGTGAGACTTTCAGACTTGAAAGGTCGGCTGCCAGTAAGTGGTTGGGGAGGTAGACGGGGGACAGAGTCAACCTTTCGGCGTGCTTGCGTCCGGCTGACTCCAACCTCTACCATTAAGCCATGTTTGAAACGATGAACCTGGTTATTGTTGTGTTGCTCGTTCTCGCTAACGGATTCTTTGTTGCTTCGGAATTTGCACTCGTTGGCGTACGTCGTTCCCGCATCGTCACTCTGGCCGAAGCAGGCAACCAACGCGCAAAACTGCTCTTGGGATTGGTTGACAACCTCAACGCCTATATCTCGGCGACGCAACTCGGTATCACATTATCATCGTTGGCGCTTGGCTGGATCGGCGAACCCGCAGTAGCACACCTGCTGGAGATCCCGCTCAAAGGTCGCGTATCCGAGACAGTGCTGCACACGATCTCCTTCACTATTGCCTTCAGCATCATCACATTCCTGCACATCGTTCTCGGTGAGCTGGCGCCAAAAACCATCGCGCTCGAGCGTGCCGAGAAGACTGCTTTGGCGATCGCGCTGCCAATGCAGATCTTCTACAAGACTTTCTATTATCCAATTCGTTTGCTCGACTGGGCAGGCACTCGCACCGTTCGTCTGTTCGGTCTGCATCCTTCCAGCGAGCATGCATCAATCTACACCGAAGAAGAGTTGCGCCAACTCGTGGATATCTCGCATCGCAGCGGGCATTTGAAGAGAGAGGAACGCGAACTTATCAATAGCGTCTTTGAATTCTCGGATGCAGAAGTGCGCGAGGCCATGATTCCTCGGCCTTCAGTCGACGCGATTCCGGTGACGGCCACGCTGGCCGAGATCAAACAAGCATTTCGCACGCTTGGTTATTCGCGCCTGCCTGTGTATCGCAATCAGGTTGATGAGATCGTCGGAGTGCTTTTCAGACGTGACCTTGAGCCCTATCTTGAAAACCCGGATGCGAACACTTTTAACTTGGAGGAACTTCTACACCCTCCGCAATTCATCCCGGCCACGGCCAGTCTTGGTGCGGCATTGAGACACATGCAGTCTTCGCGGGTGCATCTCTCCATCGTGATTGACGAACACGGCGGTCTGGAAGGCATCGTAACTCTGGAAGATCTGCTGGAAGAGATCGTTGGCGAGATCAATGATGAATACGATGAAGAGGTACGCTCACAAATCCAGAAGGAAGCTGACGGCACTTATCTCTTGAGCGGCATGCTTTCGGTCCGAGACGCCAACCGAAAACTGAAACTTAAACTGCCGGAAGATGGAGGTTACACGACGCTCGCCGGATTTTTGCTCGCACAGTCGGGACGCCTATTGGAAGCGGGCGATAGGGTCGAATACGAAGGTTCTAGTTTCACGGTTGACCGCGTAGAAAAACGGAGGATACGCCGAGTACGCTTTTCGCCTGCTCGTGAAGAGCATCATTTGTTGGTTGTCGCTTTACTGTCGTTCGTCAGCACGACGATGATCGAGCATTTTCAGTTCGTGCCGCATTCGATTTAGCGAGGCTGGTTAAGGATCTCTTTGCTCAAACTTAGCCGTTCATCGCTTGGAACAAAAAGACAGCAAGAAATAAGCGAAGATCAGAACCGCGGAGCGTAGCGACCGGGTCGATTTGGAAGAAGTACCAGAATTAGTAGAAGGCTTCGAAACCACCTTCCATCCTTCCTGTCGGCCCGGTCGCTGCGCTACGCGGTTCTGATTGCTGAAGCTCCCTTTTCTGGCTGAAGTTTGATACTTTCGTTTCGAGTGGTGGCCGTAAGGAGGATAAGATCATGCGAAACAAAAACAACTGCAAAGAAAGCCATTGCTTTTGAACCATCAAGCAAACGCCGTCGGGGATTCCCATCCGAGACGAGAGTCAAACGCGAATTGAGAGTAGTTCACAACGAAAAAGAGTTGATTGAAAAGCTTGGTAGAAACGACTTATGCCCGTGCGGTTCAGCACATAGGTTTCAAGAAATGTTGCCTGAGCAAAGGCACGTTTGATGGTTCGTTGCGCAACCATTACTTTTAGAGAGTAGGAAAATCAGGGGAGCGCGTTTCGTAAAAAGCGCGCTCCTCGTTCTTGAACGCTTGTAGCCGCCTTTTTATTTTTCTCGACGCCGAGTGAAAGCGGAATATCGATCGGACGTGATTGCTCAAAGACTCAAACGGCTTTTCCGGCATCTCCGCTACCAGGTTCATCGAGGAAGCTTGCCACTCCGCAACCACGGCTTCTCTTCCTTCAATGAAGAGCAGTTGCTGGAGCGCTATCTGCGCGAACTGCTTCCAAACCTAAGCAATCCAACTCTCGTCGATATCGGTGCGGGCGATGGGCGAACCGGATCGAACTCGCTCGCATTCTTGAAAAAAGGATGGAATGGCCTGTCGGTCGAATATGATGACCGCAAGTTTTCAAAACTGCGGACGCTTTACCGGCGTATGCCAAACGCAATCGCCCGCCAGGGTCGCGTGACGCCAGCAAATGTTTTGGAGTTGCTCGCTGAACATCAGATCGCAAAAGAGTTCAGCTTACTGAGTCTCGATATCGACAGCTATGATTATCAGGTGCTTGATCGGATTTTGAGTGAGCATCGGCCGGGCGTTGTGATTTCTGAAATCAACGAGAAGATCCCACCTCCGATCAAGTTCATGGTCAACTATGACCCGGAGTTTGTGCTTCGCGAGCACTTCTTTGGTTACAGCATTGCCTGTCTGGATGACCTGTGTGCGAAACACCAGTACGCACTAATTGATCTCGAATACAACAATGTGTTTCTCGCGCCAGCGGAGTTAGCCGGCGAGCGGGCGCTGACGCCTGAGGCTGCCTATCGAAAGGGCTATCTGGAACGACCTGACCGGAAAGAGAAGTTTCACCGGAACGAGAACATGGAAGCGTTGCAGTCGCTGAGCCCGACGGAAGGAGTAAAGTTCATCCAGCAGTTTTTCT
>JANNON010000680.1:0-9845 GCA_031399105.1 Blastocatellia bacterium
GGTGCAGATCTGAAATCTAAAATTCGAGATTTCAGAATCTAGCCATCCCGCGACTCAAACTGGAAACTCAATCTCTTGAACTTTAAACTCGAAACTCGAAACTCGAAACTCGAAACTCTTTTCTTCCTCCTCACCAACTGCCCCCGGCGCCACCTCCGCCAAAGCTCCCGCCGCCGCCAAAACCGCCGCCGCCGCCGCCGCCAAAGCCACCGCCACTCCAACCGCTACTCGAGCCGCCGCCCCAACCACCACGGCTACTGCTGTTCAGCAAAGACGCCAGCATCAATGCACTCATCCAACCGCCGCCCCCGCCGCCACCTCGTCCGCCACCTTTTCTTATTGCCGACAAAATAAGAAGCAAGACAAAGCCGATGGCGATGATCAAGCAGCAGGCACCGGAGAAACCGCCCCCACGCTTAATTTTGGTGGTGTTTGTCCGAGCCGGCCGATACGCATAGCTCTGATCGATGCCATCGATGCTAAACCCGCGTTTTGCTGCCAGCGTGGCAAGATATGCCTGAACGGTGTCGTAGATTCCCTGGCTATAGTTCCCCCTGCGAAACTGTGGGACCAATCGCTCGCGCTGGATCTGGCCCACGATCCCGTCGGGCAGATCGCCTTCCAGGTGGTCGCTAATCTGAGTGAAATACTTCCGGTCATTCACGGCAACTACGAGGAGCAGGCCTGCCTTGTCACCTTCCTTCGATCCGATTCCCCACCCGCGCGCAATTGCTAACGAGTAATCAAAGATGTCTGTCTCGCCGGTAGTCGGAACTGTCACCACTGCATACTCGATGTCGGCTCGCTCTTTTAAGTTCTTATAGATCGTCTCGAGCTTCGTGCGAGTGGCCGGATCGATCACATTGGCGTTATCGACGATCGGAGTAAATGGGGAAGGAAGCGGGACAGGCGATTTAGCCGACTGCGCGAAAACCTGATGGGAAGAGAACGCTAACAGACAGAGGAGTGCCAGGACGACAATCTGAATCTGTCGCGACCGCTTTGTTGAAGCGTTTGCCGGCTTCGGAAACTTGGTGCTCAACACTTCTTTACTAACCCTCGATCAGCTTATGAAAAAGATAGAAGAGCGCCACTCCCACAAAAACGACAATCGACACTGTGGGGTTTCGTTCTTCTTTGTGATTCACCTCGGGGATCAAGTCGCTGGCTGCCACATAGAGCGTCACCCCAGCGGAGAAGGGAAGCGCGTACGCGACCGCTGACTCGATTCGTGAATTTAGCAGCGCCACGGTAATGACTCCCCCAAGCGTCGCCGCTCCGATCGCCGCCGTTGCGATTAAAGCAGTACGAGTCGATCGACCCGACGCCAGCATGATTGAAGCGACGGTGAAACCCTCAGGCATTTTGTGCAGCAGAATGGCCACGAAAACCAGCAACCCAACCTTGAAATCCACGAGAAACGCCGCGGCAATCGAGACGCCGTCAAAGAAAGTGTGAATCCATAATCCGCCAACCGCCGCGTAAGCAGCCGATGGCCGCATGAAAGATTCCGGATGAGTTTCCGCGCCGAAATGAAAGTGGGGGGCGATGGTGTGTTCGAAAAGCTGAATCAGAAGATAGCCGGCGAGCAACAACGTCATCGCACCAACAACGGACTCGGCTGCGGCTGCCCCTTCCTGGTTAGCGGTCCAGATGCGCACGGTTTCGGGAACAATCTCGATAAAGATCGCGGCCATCATGAAACCGGCGCCGAGCGCGACCAGATACTTCAAAAAGCGTTCGCCATAGCGATGGGCGCCTGATTGGATCAGGACAAAACCACCAACCAGATTTGCGCCCGCAGCGAGCAGGCCGAACAAGAGAAGTCCGGCAACTCCCCCGAAGATGGACTCCATTCAGTAGCACTCAACCCGATAAATTTAAGATGAACTCGATGGAGGGAATATACAACAAGGCGAAGGGCGTTGACTATTGAGGTCTCCAAGTTTAAAGGATGCCTCAGCTGGAAGACTTACCTGTATCGGGTCTACGGATCGCAGTCCGGATTTCTTCTATTAGCCAGGAATTCTTCTCCGTTATTTCAATTGCGCCGTTCCTGTCTGAGGCGACCTGATAGTAGCGAGCTCGCAAGTCTAAAGGGACACCGGGCTTGGTGAGTGGCTCGCTGCTGCGGCTGACTGAGGTAGCAGAGAATGCCTCTTTCTTCGGCTCGAAACGAGCCGGCGCTAGAAGAAATCGACCTTTTGGTGTGAGAGACACTACACCTTCAATCGCAACCGGGACAAAAACTCGAATGACTTGGATTCGGAGTCTCCGGTTAACCGTTAAGTATTTCCTGGACGCGGACATGGTAGATCTGGCCTACCAGGTAATCCCGTGACACGGGAGGGAGTTCAACAATTGTGGAGCCATCAGGTTGAGGGATTAGCTTCCCGCTGCTCTTTGCTAACCTATCGGGTCAAATTACCTTCTGCCATGGTTCTTCAACAAGGCCAATATGACCGGCGAACTGTGAAGCGCAACACCTCGGGGATCAACTCCCGGGGTTAGTGCGTCAGCGATTAGGAAGGCGATGAAAATGTAAATCGCGGCGTTAGAACACGAAGCAAGTGAAGTTTCCTTAAAAGTAGATTACGGTCCTCGTTAAATAGGTCCTGCCAGCGAAATAAGCACTCGTTAACCTACGTCGTTTTACCTATTCTGAAGCGTCAACGAGTTGCGGCTATGGCGAGGTTGGTGTGTGACAACGGCGGTCAGTCTTCATGGCTAAGTCGTTAAAATATGCCTCAAGGGCTTTAAAGGTGGCGCTGTCGTCATAGATTGTTCCGTCAGAAAATTCGACTCTGACAACGATTAGAACTGACACAGCCATCATTGGTCCATCTAATTTGCGCTTTTTCTTGAAGCTGTCATTCAGAGGCTCAATCTGCAGTTGATTAATCTCGAATCCGGAAGGGGCGAGATCGCCGGGCATAACGAGGACGCTCGAATGATTCGTGGGCCAGTCAGTCTGCCAGCCGGTACCGTTTGAAGTTACAGCAGCGATAGTAAACTTCCGGATCGGCTTATTGCCCCGATTCCGCAAACGAAAAGTCTCTCCTCCTCCCCCTTTTAGATGTGCAACAAAAACTGAATTTTCAAACTCAAGTGGACACTCCGGCTGTGAAGCGATAGCTGGAAGGGCGATATTCCGCGGCACTACAACGGACT
This sequence comes from Blastocatellia bacterium, assembly GCA_031399105.1. GTDB lineage: Bacteria > Acidobacteriota > Blastocatellia > Pyrinomonadales > Pyrinomonadaceae > PSRF01. Next base: position 3,172 of record JANNON010000680.1, read on the forward strand.
GCTCCCTTGCTAAAGTCTCCTTCGTCTCCTGTGCCTCGCTGATCGATACGCAGATTAGGACAACACAAATTGTAACTGTAGCGCGCATATCAGCTTTCTCCTTCTTCAACTATGGGCAAACTACTTTAACCAACGCCTCGGTTGAAAATGTTCCAGTCCCATAATCTCCCGCCACCTTGATACTTATGGAATTGCGTTCTCTTGTACCGCCTCCTCGTCGAAGTAGCGTGATCAGCATCTCGCCCTTCTTGGGGACAGATGACGTGTTGACGTTCTCAAATCTCCAGCCACGCAAAATGAAGTCGTTGATATTTGGTGGTTCGCCCACTTCATTGGCACCGCTTCGAGTATTGGACAGACCGGTCGCCTCGGCTGGAAGATTGAAGAAGACCCGTGCCTCGAAATCACCAGAGTCGTCTCCGCAGATCTCTTCTGGTCGCCCACTGTCCAAAGCGTTGAGGGTTGCCACGCGAGTGTTGAACTCAGAAGTCGCCGAATACATCGTGGCTCGTACGAAGTCGACGGCTGGACGCACTGCGCAGATTGCCTCCCGCACTGCCTCGACAGGCGTATATTCGCACTGCTCGCTGAGGCCCATAAACCACGCGTCGGCGGTCCACCCTGCGTTAATGATAGACGTACCTGTTCCAACACCCGTCGTCAAGCCCGTAAAGCCCGGATCGCAAACCGAGTTATCGGTACTGAAGTATGAGGGAACGCTCGCCGGATAGGGCAGATAAGCCTGGCCATAGCAGTTGGCGTCGCGCTGCATAGCAGTGAACAGCAACTGGTAACCTTCTATACCACTGGATTCCCCCGGTGTTACCCACCCGTCGTAGAAACTGTTCCCGCAGCAATTTTGACAGGCATAGTTAGAGCTGGTGCCGCTGACAAGGTCGACTTGCTCGGAACGTCCGATCAATACCCGATCCACACCACCAGTCATCGACCATTGAACCTGGCCTTGTGTCTCGTGAAGCGGAATGGTCTTTCCGTTGACATCTGGAATCTGACCGTCGCGTAAGCGTCGCACATCAATCAGGGCGGTCTGACCTGGCGCTACGGTCGTTAAGCCAGGGACGTATTCTCCCTCGCTGAGCTTCAGGTACATCCGGTAATGCTGCGGCACGGCAGTCACATTCTTGACGTAGACAACTGTCGCAGAGTTGCCGTCAATGAACCAGGGATAACCGCCAGTCGCGCTGCGTTGGGCTGCGATGTCCCAAAGGGGAACGCGGAATACATGGTTGCCGCTGAGACTGACACTGAATGCCGATGTGATAAGGCTGCCGAGCGGACCCGTGTGTTCAAGTTCTAAACCCGCACTTACTATTTCGTTCCGCCGGATCCCGTGACTATCCAGGGCTAAAGAAACGTCAATGACTCTGGTTTCGTCGGGCGCGAGTTCAACAGGTGAAAGGTTCACTTCGGTCATGCTTTTATCGCTCTTCGTATATGGCACACGCCCAGTCACAGAGGTTGCGGTTTGTCCCGCATTGTGGACAACGACTTTTTGCGATAACGGCTCCTTACGCACTCTGCCAATTCGCAGACCCGCACCTTGCAGGCGGTTGGACTTTCCACCACCCGGGTCAGAAAACTGGATCGGCAACGAAAAACCCTGATCAGCATCTGCTGCCATTGCTCGAGCCAGTACGTCGTGGGGTGTGCCGTTGTGCGAAACCGATATTGAACCGAAGCTAGACATCGCCGCCTGCATTTTCCCCACTAGATAGCGCTGGCTGTTGAGAACTTTGGTTTCGTACGGCAGGAGTTCCAGCGTAATGTCCGCTGCTCTCTTTGGTTCCTCTCCTAAGATCTTCACCGATACTGTTAATGGCCCATCAGTAGTGTTTGACAGGACCAGGGTGACCTCCCCTTTCGGCGACGGAAGCCACCAAACTCCTTCAAGCCGAGTTGAAGCGCCTTGTCCCAGTTCGGTCAACTTCTCCTCAAAGCCAAGGCTGTGCGTCTCGTTGGTCAGATAAATCTGGGTACCCAACACCAGGTCCTTGCCGACATGCTTGAGTTGAACACTTCCTTCACGAAACTGCTCGCCTGCGAGAGCTACCCAATCGTTAAAATCGATGAACAAATGTGCCGTTGCATCAACGGTCACGAGCGGAGCGTTGAATCGCGCGCCTTTCAGACTAAACAGTGTCGGTTGAACTTCGATCGGCACCGGGCCTTTGTTGTTTAGGAGGAGCTGGGCCGAAAAGCCGTCCTTCAGCGTGTAGTAAGATCCAGCCAAGACGTGTTCCTTCTTGTTGGCCTCATCTCCGCCACAGCAACCAAGCTTAGTGTCCTTTGCATTGACTGTCGAGACGCTTCTCCTGGCCTTAACGTTTGCCAACCTTGAAAAACCAGAAAGTGAAAGTATTACGAACATCAAAGTGGCTGTGGCCCAGAAGCAGAGAGAGAACTTGTTGATACGATAGGTTCGAGGTTGAATGAGGTTCCGAAGCATGAGGGCAACTCCTTGGTAGCCGATCCAGAGAAGCAGTGTGCGCGCACGTTGCTTTAACGTGTGGCGCGAGGAGCGAGGAAGATACTCAACAACGAGGTTGCGTTGGGTAATCTAACGCCGAGAAATTGAAAGCGTCAATGAAAACTTCTCCCAGGAAAACTTCTCCCATCGACTTGTGCAGTTGCTGCAAATTTCTTCGGTTGAATCAACTAGATCTTCCACTAAACCGGGAATGATGGGACGCAGTGAGAATGTGACGCGCTAGCTCCAAAGTAGCTAGAAAAAGTTAGGACCGGTGCAGTAGTTTTCATTGCATTTGCTGAGAGATGGGTGTTCTTGGGGATCGTTTGCATATCTTCACTAGACCCACTTTTCAATCAATGCCAGCAGTGCAGTCGCTAAAACGCTAATCTCAACTCGTCCCGTTGCTGCCGCCACAGCGATCACTAACAAGATGGTGACTACGCATATCCACTTGAGAACTCGCTTGTCGCGGACGTCCATTCTTTGAGTCTCTCGATTGAGATCAGCGTCTTTCCCCTCCTGCTCTTGCTGATGTTCCAGTTTTCTTTGCTCCATCTGTCGGTGATGCTGAGCAGCCGCCTGAATTTCGGAGGATTGCCAGGCGTCGTGCTTTTGTTGTTTTCTTTTTTTACTCATGATGGGCTTCCGGTACAACCGGTGAGGTCACTGGGCTATACTCAAAAGCGTGGCGGATCCGCAGAAAGGATCCAGCACCGCCGAACCTTGGTTGGTTTGGTTCAAGCAGGCATCGCGGACTCGGCCAAAAGTTCACGCGATGCCTGCTTTCAGTTTCAACGGGCCAATCGCTTATTGGCCATCTCCAATACTGCATCATCCCGCGGAGGTTATTTCTCTTAGGAAAATTATCACTATCACTGCCTCCCTCCGTTTTTTCCCGTTCTATCAACGATGACGCGGCGGTTGTTCGAGGGGCATGCGTTGACGCCAAGTTGGGATTCAAACCTGGACTGTGTGCAAGCTGCCCGAGAAACCCTTCTGAAAAGCTAGCGCCAACGTTCAATCTCGTCGATCAACATTCTGATCTGGCGATCATAAAACGCTCGTTCGCTCGAGTCATCGATCGCAGAGTACTTCTCCCAGAATCGGGCTATCTGACTAATCTTGAACCCAGCCTTTAGTTCCGGCGGATCACCCAAGCCCAACCCGATCACTTCCAGCGGATCCAACCCCACCCCTAAAGCCATGAATTCGATAGTCTTAATTCCAGGGTTCGGCGTGCTGTCTTTTTCGATACCACGGATCGTGCTCTCACCTACTTCTGCGCGATAGTCGGTAAGTATTTTTTCTCTTAGCTGTGGGACGTTCAACCCTAACTCCTCACGCGCCTTTCTAAGCCGTGTTCCGATGGTTTCGCGCTTTGCCATGTGATGCGTGCCCCCATTTATTTCGCATTAAAACAGACTTGCGTAATTAGACCTCCCGCGTAATTTCGTGCCCACTCTAGAATATTTCGCGCGCGGGATCAATAGGAAAGATTCGGTCGAAATTCAGCCGCAGGTGCATGATTCCCGTTTGGGAGTCTGCAAGCCGCTTGGAAACCTGACACACGAACGGAGCGCTACAAAACCCGCAGAGGGTCCCAGCGCCTCGGCGGATCTCGTCGGTTGGCCTTCTGGTAAGGAACGGGCGATCCTGATTCGTTTACTAGTGAACGCAGATTACGACTGGGCCTCTGACGTGAGTGGTCACACCTCGAGGCCGACAAGAGGCGAACAGGATCTTCCCGACCACTTTTCCCAGATCCCTCAAAAACCTAAATATTTCACGGATTAACTATTGACAGAGAAAAACCGCGAGCGTAGTATCCGCTTCGGGTGGTCAAAAGTGGTCGGAAGTGGGTCCAACCTCGTAGCAAGCAACCGATCAAGAGAACTTTTCCAAGTGGCCACCCAAAATTTGCTCGTCCGGTCTGAATCTTATGCTGCGGGGAAACTACACGGCTCGAATCGATCCGAAGGGTCGGCTAAAGGTGCCGACTCCTTTCCGCCGCCTCATCGAGGACAAGCACGGCAGCGAATTCTACATAACTAGTCTTACCGGTGACAACGTTCGCATTTATCCATTGCCGGAATGGGAATCGATCGAGCAACGATTGTCTCTACTGCCGACGATGGATCCGGCGCGGCGAAAGTTCCTTGACAGAACGAACTACTACGGACAGCAGGCGACGATTGATGGTCAGGGACGTTTGCTGATTCATCCGTTGCTGCGGAAGAGCGCGGCGGTCCTCGGCGATGTCGCGGTGCTTGGCTATCTGACTTATCTCGAAGTTTGGGAGTTGGATGTTTTCAAGGAGCGGCTGCTCGCGGATCCCTACACGGAAGAGGACGAAGCGGCGATAGCGCGGCTGGGGATTTAAGAAAGTTTCGAGTTTCGAGTTTCGAGTTTCAAGTTTTTCTTAATGGTCGTCGCGGTTCCAGGAGTAAGGCGCGGTTGCAGAAGTAAGGCGCGGTTCCAGGAGTAAGTGATTTGGAATACGAGGATGAGCAGAGCGCTTCGAATGCTGACTCAAGTTCCATGAGGAAAAACTCGAAACTCGAAACTCGAAACTCGAAACTGTTTTTTCTTGAAACTCGAAACTCGAAACTGTTTTTTAGTTCTTTCAAGATCACGGGGCGGTGGTGATGGTTGCGCCTTTGGGGGGCAAAGGCGCGCCCCATCGTCCCGTGCTGCCACAAGAGACGCTGCTTTACCTCGCACCCGCACGAGGTGGTCTTTTTGTTGACGGCACAGTAGGCCTTGGTGGGCACAGCGAACAGATCCTTGAAGCGTCTGAGCTGACGCGAGTCATCGGCATTGATCGCGATTCGGAGGCGCTCAGTTTTTCAGCCGAGCGGCTCGCGCGCTTTGGAGAACGCTTTCGAGCGGTACATGCAAACTTTCACGAGCTAGATCGCGTGTTGCTTGAAATCGGAGAGAACGAGGTTTCGGGGATCCTGGTAGACCTTGGCGTTTCCTCGCTGCAGTTTGACTCACCGTCGCGCGGTTTTAGTTTTCGGTTCGATGCTCCTCTTGACATGCGAATGAACCCGGAAGGTGACGAGCCGACGGCGGCCGATCTCCTGGCCCAGCTTCCGGAGGTAGAGATCGCAAGGATCATTTTTGAGTATGGCGAGGAGCGTGGCTCACGACGCATCGCCAGATGGATCGTTGAAAAGCGCGAACAGGGAGAGCCGATTACGACCACGAAGCAGTTGGCCGATCTCGTGGCCCGAGCGGTTGGTTCAAAGAAATCCAAAGTTCATCCGGCAACCCGTACTTTCCAGGCCTTGCGCATCGCAGTCAATCATGAGCTTGAGGGCCTGAGCTCTTTCGTCCAAAAGTCAGTAGATCTTTTAAATGTTGATGGTCGATTTGTCGCTATCAGTTTTCATTCGCTTGAGGATCGCATCATCAAGCAGGAGTTACGGCGGCTTTCAGGGCAGTGCCAGTGTCCCCCAAGGGCGCCGGTTTGTTCCTGCGGGGCGCGACGCCTGATTGAAATACTGACGAAACGGCCAATTGCTCCTGCTGAAGACGAAGTCGAGGAAAATCCGCGGGCACGCAGCGCAAAACTACGAGCTTTCCGGAAACTCGAGGCGAGTTAAAACCTACTACCGAGCGTTATTGACACGAGGTCATTATGAAACGACTCCCTGCCAACCAACACAACACTCGAATCAACCGCGAGCGAGATATGCGTGCGCTATCTCGTCTGGGTCTGTTGCTTTTCTGTGGGGCCGTTCTTTCCGGCGGGTTCGTATTCGCTGCGAAGCAGCACTTCGCGGCCGTGAAGTTCGGCTACAACAGCGAAGCATTGCGCAAAGAACGAGAGCAGTTGCTCCGTGAGAACCAGCAGTTGTCACTTGAGAAGGAACAGGCATCGTCGCCGGCGCGATTGGAAGCGGCAGCTCGTGAGCTTGGTCTTAAACCGCTGCAAGCGAGACAGGTAGGAACGGTGACCACCGTACAAAATGCGAGTTCCGCCTCGACCAGTGTTTCGACCATCGTTTCGAGAGCTCGCACTCAACTCCAAAAGGACAAAGCGAAAGCGAAGCAGTCTGCCTCAACTCGACGGTGATGCCGCCGCCATCGCTCCTCTAAAGACACTCGCGAAAAAGGAGTAAGAAGGGACAACCACGATCATGCTGGCAAGGGCTGCCGTTCAAAGCAAAATTCGACC
>JANNON010000688.1:0-19742 GCA_031399105.1 Blastocatellia bacterium
GTTGTAGCACCACTTGTCGCGGCTAGTGAGGATGCCCTGCGAGTAATTCTCGAAGAACGCAAGGGGCTTCTCGTCGTCTTTGTCGCCCAACACGATGAACCTCTCGAACGCCGGAACGCGTTGGTTGATCCAATCGTTTTCAGTGTTGGGGTTGAGCGTCGACCACTTCTTTGCGGAGTCGATGCCGCCGATGCTGGCGAAGCTGCGGATGATCTTGAGCTTTTCGTTGCGGTCGAGGTAGTCGCCGATGTCGTGGTAGCGAAGGGATGCCGGCGTTTTCTTTCCAGGATTCTTCACGAGCAGTGTGATCGAGATCGGCGCTCGGCTGCCGGAGCCGAAGACTTTCCCGCCTTCCTGCCGCGATAGTTCGCCACTGGTCCGCTGGTTTCCACGCAAATTGAAGACGTAAACGCCTGTGAACTCGTCAATCAGGCTGCCGCGGAGGCCGTCCATGTTGTTCGCATCGATGAACGAGCCGTTCGTAACAAATCCGACTACGCCCTTGTCCTTGATTCGGTCGCTGGCCCAGCGGATCGCGCGGATGTAGCTGTCGTAAAGGTTTTTCAGCAGCTTCGCGTTCGATTTTTCAGCGTAGGTCGAGCGGATGCGCTGGTCGAGCACCGGATACCCGAGGTTCTGATTATTATCGTTCTCGCTGTCCTGCTGTGCGGAATACGGCGGGTTCGCGATGACGACGCGGATGGGGCTTTCCTTCTGCCGTTTCACACGTTTGTTGTTCTCAGGGAAGGTGCCTTCCAGTTCCATCTGGCCGGATTCATAGAGTTGGAATGTATCCGTCAGGCAGATGCCTTCGAACGGCAGGTAGTCTTCCTTGCCCTTGCCTGCTTCGGCACCGCCGCGCAGGCCGTGAAACGTTTCCTCGATGTTGATGGCGGCGATGTAGTAGGCCAGCAATACGATTTCGTTGGCGTGCAGCTCGTGCTGGTACTTGTGCAGGAGCTTTTCGGGCGGGATGAAACCACTTTGCAGAAGGCGTACGAGGAATGTGCCGGTCCCGGTGAAGGGGTCGATGATGTGGACGTCTTTCTCTGCCAAGCCGCTATTGAATTCGTCGCGAAGGACATCCTCCACGCTGTGGATGATGAAGTCGACGACTTCGACGGGCGTGTAGACGATGCCTAGCCGCTGGGCCATTCGGGGGAAGGCGGTGCGGAAGAACTCGTCGTACAACTCGATGACCACCCTCTGCCGCGCTTCGGCGTTGTCCAAACCCTTGGCGCGGTCGCGGACGGAAGCATAAAACTTTTCGAGGGTGGCAGTTTCCTTCTCCAGCGCGTGCTCGTGCAGTATGTCGAGCATCTTCTGCATCGACTGGCTGACAGGATTCCTTTCCGTGAAGACGTAGTTGGCGAACAGCGCGTCGAACACCGGCCTTGTGATCAGGTGCTGCGCGAGCATCTCGATCGCGTCTTCGCGCGAGACTGCGGGGTTGAGATTCGTCTGCAAGCCTCTGAGGAACTTGTCGAACGCTTTGACGGCTTTCGAGTTTTGGTCGTCCAGGATCGCCTTGATACGCGTGATGTGCGTGTCGGCGATCCTGGCGATGTCGCGGGCCCATGTCTCCCAGTACGCGCGGTCACCGACTTTGAGGACCATCCTGGCGTAGATGGCGTCCTTCCACTCGTCCAACTGGGGAAAGGCGAACGCACCCTGAACGTTACGCACGGTTAATTTGGAATCGCCCTCAGATGCGCCGGCGCCTTGGCCGCCACCGCTTACGCCGATCACCTGAATGTTGTCGGGACGGCTTTTGTTGAGTTCCAGTTGGTTGATGGTCGCGTTGAAGCGATCGTCATGAGCACGCAACGCTTGCAGGACCTGCCAGACGACTTTGTATTTCTCATTATTCTTCAGCGCTTCTTCGGGCTTCATGTCGGCGGGAATGCCGACCGGCAGAATGATGTAGCCGTAGCGCTTGCCAGTTGCCTCTGATCGTCTCATGACACGTCCGACGGATTGCACTACGTCGATAACGCTGTTTCGCGGGTTGAGGAACAAAACCGCATCCAACGCCGGCACATCCACGCCTTCGGAAAGGCATTTCGCATTGCTAAGTATTCGGCAAGTGTTGGGATCGGAGTCAGCCTTCAGCCAGTCGAGCAAGGCGACGCGTCGGAGGGCATCGAACGTTCCGTCTACGTGTGCTGCTTCGATCTCCAACAGATTGTCGTCATCGATATGGTTTTCTTTGTAGGCATCCACGATTTGCCCGAACTTCTCGACAAACGCCTTGCTGTCTTTGATGGAGCGGGAAAAGGCCACAGCACGGCGCATCGGCTGGACGTCACCCAGAACGACTGCGTCGTCGCCGGTTCCATCTGTCGCCGTAGTGGATTGATCAAATCGCTTTGCCAGCCCGTTCCAACAGCCAGTTATTTTCACCGCGTCTTGCAGATTTAACTCACTGTTGTTATCGGCGATTTGTTTCTGGAACGTCTTCGAAACGTATTTCTCATCGACCGCAAGCACTAAGACCTTGTAATCGGCCAGCAAGTTCTTTCCCACTGCTTCACCGAAGCCGAGGCGGTGAAGCTCTTTCCCGAAAAGCGTTTCATCATCCATGGATGCCAGTTCAGCTGTCGCGTCTTTAGCCTTGCTCTTGGCTTCGTCGCCGTAGATGCGCGGCGTTGCGGTCATGTAGATTCGCTTCTTACCCTTGAGAAAGTCTGCATCGTGAACCTTCACGAACGCGGACTCGTCTTCGCCTGTGAGGGTGACGCCTGTTGTCCGGTGGGCCTCGTCGCAGATGATTAGCTCGAACTCAGGAAGCCCGATCTTCTGAGCCTTACTCACAGCGTCGATGGATTGATAGGTGGAAAAAATGACGGTGAGGCGTGGGGGTTCTTTGTCTTTTCTCGCTCTCTGCTTAAGCGCCTCAAACTGCGTTAGAACTTGCTTTGCGTTGGTCGTTGCGGGAAAAGCAAGATCGTGAATAGTTATTTCACCGGTGTCATCGTCATGTCTTGTACGGCGCTTGCCGATGTTGACGTCCGAACATACAGCCAAACTGTGAATAGGATTCTCGGATTCTGCCGTCCACTCGCGCAGAGTCTGAGAAAGCAACGAAAGGGATGGCACCAGAAACAACACGTGGCCGCCATTCCCCTGCTTCACTAGCGTCGGCACCAAGGTCTCAGCAATCTTCAGGGCGGTAAAAGTCTTGCCCGTGCCGCACGCCATGATGAGCTTGCCGCGATCGCCATTGAAAAGACCTTGGTTGACATCTTTTAGCGCTGCCCACTGATGTGCACGGAGTTGTTTCTTTGCGGTCAGGGATAGAGTGCCGAGCTTTCGTGCGTCGAACCTACTCCAATCAATTGGGCTTTCGGCCAAGTCATGAAGACTCAAACGCGTGACGGGCTTCGTTTGATTCAGAGCGTCTTCGGCATTCTTGCCCCAGTTATCCGTCGTGCTGATGATGAGCCCGGTGCTCAAAGCCGGCTTTCCCAAAGCCGTGAAGAACGAATCGAGATCGCCCTTGCTAAGCGTGTGTTCGGGCAAATAAAACTTGCATTGGATGCCGCAGTACTCACCGGTCGCACGTTCCTGCGCAACGAGGTCGATACCCACATCGCTAACCTTTCCCTTACCGGGCCAGTCATTCCACATCCAGACGCTGGAAAAGCGGTCGACGTAGAGAGGGTCAAGCTGAAGGTATTGAAGGATCAACCTCTCGAAGCGGTCGCCCAGATCACGATTCGAACGCGCGTCCTCGCGAAACTGCTTAAGAATCGTATCGAGAGTGCTAATTCCTTTTTGCGTCATAATTAGGAGACTCTTCGGCGCAGCTTATCTGCCGCCGCCCAAAGCGTAGCCTCCAGGCGTGGCTCAGCATCTTTCGTTCTGCTATTCCGGGCTTTAGTAGGCAATGATAACTCCGCAGCCAGCGGCGAGGTAACGTTGAGACGAAGAATGGTGCCTCAAATCATGAGGAATTTCCAGTTAGTGCAAAATTAGCTTAAGTACAGGACCCGATCGTCGTCGTGGCTTTGCAGACGGGAATGCGACAAGGCGAAATCCTGGGCATGACGTGGGAGAACGTAGATTTCGAACAGAAGACGATCTACGTCGCTCACACGAAGACAGGTCGACCTCGAAAGCTTCCCATGAACAATCCCGTCGAAGTGGAACTTAGATCGTTGAAGCAGGATGCTTCGTCAGAGGAACATGTTTTCAGTTACGCCCGCACAGGTTTGAAGTTAACAACCTTCAGACACGCGTGGGAGGGAGCATGTACAGCGGCGAAAATTTCCGGTCTTCGATTTCACGATCTGCGTCACACGTTCGCGACGCGGTTAAGGGGAAAGGTGTACACGAGATGGACATCATGAAACGGTTGGGTCACACCAATTTGCAGATGACTTTTCGTTACACTCATGCGATGCCGGAGAATCTCCGCATAGCAGTCGATTCTCTGAACAAGCATCCTTTGCCGTTTCGTCCGAAGCCAGCCATCGGAATCGCGCCAAAATCGCGCCAGTGGCTACTGGGACGGAGGGAGCGTGATTTGTGAGTAGCGGTAAATTGTTGAAAGAAAATGGCGGAGGGGACAGGAGTCGAACCTGCATAGCCTTTCGGCCGGCGGTTTTCAAGACCGCTGCACTACCATTATGCGACCCCTCCGCAGGTTGGCTCAGACAATATAACCCAGCCGTTTCGCAGTGACAAAATCGCCGGTTGGATTGTAGGGGCGTCCCTCCGTGGGCGCCCTTCGATTTCATTGAATGTCCCTGGTGCGAAAAGAGGGGCGCACACGGAGGAACGCCCCTACAACTTTGCTCAGGTTGCCATTCGAATCGGAAACGTGCACGATCCAGTTAAGCTTTCCACCACAACGAGATTAGGAACGAAGCAGGATCCGTGCGCGTCACTATCGGACAAATCAACACGACCAACGGAGACTACGCCGGAAATAGCGCGAGTGTGATTCGTGCAATTGAGCAGGGTAAGAGGGACGGGTCCGACCTCGTCATACTTCCCGAAGTGGCGATTCAGGGTTACACCTCGCTTGACTGGTTTCTGGATCGCGACATCACCCAATGCGTGCTTGAGCCACTGGAAGAGATCATCCAGGCTACTAACGGAATCACTGCCGTGATCGGTACCGTCAGGCCGACTTCCTTGCCAACCGGGCGCGGACTCTTCAATTCCGCCGCTGTCATTTGCAATCAAAAGCTGATCGGGTTTGCCGACAAGACATTGCTGCCGGAGTACGACGTCTTTGACGATCCTCGCTACTTCGAAGCCGCAACCGAACGCCGCCTTTTCGAAGTCAACGATTCCAAACTCGGTGTGGCAGTCTGCGAAGACTTTTGGAACGACAAGACCTTTTGGAAAGACCGCCTCTATCCACTCGATCCGGCTGACGAATTGATCCAGCAGGGCGCCGAGGTGCTGGTTTCGATCAACGCGTCTCCCTTCAATAAAGGCAAGATGGGCCAGCGCTGCGCGATGGTTTCGCATCGTGCACGCGCGGCCGGTATTCCCATCGTCTTTGTGAACCTGGTCGGCGGCAACGACGGTGTAATTTTTGATGGCGCCAGCATCGTCGCTGACTGCAAGGGCGAGATCATTCTGCAGGCGCCACCGTTTGAAGAATTCATTGCAACCGTTGATCTCGAATGTGGCGTGGCCGATGATCGTTGCTTGCCAGGGGACGATATCGAAACGATCCGCAGCGCGTTAGTGCTTGGCATTCACGACTACGCAAAAAAGAGCGGATTCACGACTGCCGTGCTCGGATTGTCCGGCGGCATTGATTCCGCACTTGTGGCCGCGCTTGCCTGCGAAGCATTGGGAGCTGAGAACGTTCTGGGTGCGATGATGCCCTCGCCTTACTCTTCGCGCTCGAGTATTGAAGACTCTCTTGAGCTGGCCCAGACGCTGGGCATGAAGACGGTCGAGCGACCGATAACCGAAGTTTATGAATTGATGATTAAACAGCTCGGATTGCCTGAGCCCAGCGCTAAGAGCAGTTCGCATGCTGCCGAGAATCTGCAGTCTCGTTTGCGCGGAAATATTCTGATGACTATTTCGAATTCCGAAGGGCGGCTGCTGTTGTCCACGGGAAACAAATCGGAACTTGCCCTCGGATATTGCACGCTCTATGGCGACACGAATGGTGGACTGGCGGTCATTGGGGACGTGCTGAAGACGGAAGTCTACGCGCTGGCTCGGCACTTCAATCGCGAACGGGAAGTTATACCGCTCTCAATTATTAATAAGCGGCCATCGGCAGAACTCGCGCCAGGGCAGTATGACGATCAAAGCCTGCCGCCGTATGATCGCCTCGATCCTATTCTGAAGTTGTATTTTGAGCAGAAGGCAACACCGGCAGAGATAGTCGCAGCGGGAAATGATTCGGCACTGGTCTATGACATCTTGAACCGAGTTGAGTCACCCGCGAACGAGTTCAAGCGAAGGCAACTGCCGCCAACGCTCATCATTTCGAGAAACGCGATCGGTATTGGACGACGACGCCCAATCACGCATCGTTACCGGAGGGAGAAGAGGGCAGAATACAGAATACAGAAGTCAGAAGTCAGAAGTCAGAAGCGTGAACCCAATCGTTACTGACTCCGACGATCCGATCTGATATCTGATTAGCTCTGATTTCTGATCTCTGACTTCTGACCTCTGACCTCTGACCTCTGACTTCTGACTTCTGTTTTCTGTATTCTATTTTCTATACTTCGTTCTTCCTGGTGAATCCAATGATCAAACTACCGTTCTCGACTCGCCCCTTGTTGCTAATGGCTTTCCTGCTGACGACCGGACTCTCGGCCGTGGCGTTACAAAGTCCAGCACCCACGAACCAACCGAAAGTGACGGAAGCAGAGAACAAGGCTGCCGGGCTCGTTGACTCAGCCATTGACGTGCCCGCAAAGCTTGCAGCAGCGACCACGTTCCTTGCCAAGTACCCAAAGAGCGCGTTACTGCCAAACATCGCGGGGCACATCGCGGGGCACATCTCACAGTTGAAAGAACCCGCCGAGAGAATACGGTTCGGCGAAGAGTTGCAAAAACTTTTTCCCGGTAACGACACGCCCCTGGTCGCCGCTGTGCTGATCCGTGCCTACGTCGATGGGAATCGACTCGATGAGGCCTTCGCGCTTGGCGCGAAAACCCTCGCCACGCAACCCGATGACGTCGGGACGCTGACTGAATTGGCTTTCGCAGCGAGCAATGCGGCAAAGAAACAGAACGGTAAGTTCGCCGCTCTCGGGCTCCAGTACGGAGCCAAGGCGATCGAGTTGATCGAGGCTAACAAAAAACCACTGGCTATGGATGACGCGCAGTGGACAGCCCAGGTGGCATTGCGACCGCGAATTTATCAGGAGTTGGGAATTCTTACTTTCATCACCGGAGACATTCCCGGTGCAAAGACGCGTTTCGAAAAATCCGCAGCGCTCGCGCCGAACGATCCTATGAACTACGCGATGATGGCGAGCATTTACAACGAAGAATATATTCAAGCCGCCAAGGCTTATCAGGACGCTCCCGCGGGCCCTGCCAAAGAGGAGTTACTCAAGAAAGCAAACGAACAGTTGGATCGGGTGATCGAGACCTACGCTAAGGCGATCGGTGTGGCCAGCGGCAGGCCGGAGTATCAACCCTTAGCAGACCAGACACGACAGAGCATGGAACCGTATTACAAATATCGGAATAATAATTCGACCGAGGGAATGCAGAAGTTGATCGATAAGTACAAGCCGGCGCAGCCGTGAGCGGCTAGATGCTAGATGTCAGATGCTGGATGTTAGTAAGAAGGAACCCTCTACGAAGCATGGCCAGATCCGATCAACTAACATCCAGCATCTGACATCCAACATCTTCTTACCCTGCAAGACAAACCAGTGTTGTGTATTCAGTGACAGTGCCGGGTGGGAATTTTGCGAAGTCGAGCTGGACTCTCTTAACGGTGGGCTTGGCTACGGGCATGGTATTTCAGTTGAGCGAAACGAGCTGCGGGCTGAGTTCCGCATCGGTGTGACCGACGGCGAGATCAAGTTCCGCTTCGATATCACCAATTCCGGCTGAGAGCCTGGTGAAATCGAACAGGCCGTGGTCTAACAGGTGTGAAGGCAGGACGTTGCCGGCAGCACGCAACATTGAGGCTCGAATGTTCGGGATCTCGTTTTCGAGCTCAGTAATCAGACGGCTGACTCGTGCGCGTTTGAGGTTGGGCTGCGAGCCGCAAAGATTACACGGAATGATCGGGAACTCTTCGCCGGCAGCAAACTCGGTAATCTCTGATTCGCGACAGTAAGCCAGCGGCCGAATGATCGTGTTGCGCCCATCCTGCGAACGGAGGACCGGCGGCATCGCTTTCAGTTTTCCTCCATAGAAAAGATTCAGCAGCAAGGTCGTGATGATGTCATCGCCGTGGTGCCCCAGCGCGATCTTTGTGCACCCTTCTGCGACGGCCAGGTTGTACAAAATTCCGCGACGCAACCGCGAGCACACGGCACAGTAAGTCTTACCTTCAGTCACCAATCGTTTCACGATTGAGTAGGTGTCCTGCTCCTCGATGCGGAAAGGAACTCCGCGTCGTTCCAGATATTCGGGAAGGACATGGGCGGGAAAGCCCGGCTGTTTTTGATCGAGGTTGACAGCGAGGATCTCAAAATTGATTGGCGCTCGAGTGCGAATGTCCAGCAATAAATCGAGCAGTGTATAGCTGTCCTTCCCACCTGACAGGCAGACCATTACGCGGTCGCCATCTTCGATCATGTTGAAATCTCGAATGGCTTCTCCCATGCGCCGCAACAGTCGTGTTTTGAGCTTGTTCTCGATCACCTTCGGTTTCTCCAGAGCGATGTTAGAAGAGATGTCTGATGCTGGATGTTAGATGTTAGTAAAACAGATCTTCCTCCGCAACTAACATCGAAGAAGAAGATGTCAGATGCTGGATGTTAGATGTTAGTGTTGTCCGTGGTCAGTAGTCAGTTGTCCGTTGTTCTTTTGCCGCAGCCATTACGGAACTTCGGATGCCGGCCTCCAATGCTCGGAAGAAGAACAACGGACAACTGACTACTGACCACGGACACGCACTGACATCCAGCATCTCCTCTTAAAACTTTCTTGACTCGAAAACATCTCCAAGTCAGAATGCGACGCACTTCCGTATCAAAGTTCACACTCTCCTAACGCGGTCCTATCGTTTGTCCTTCACTTTCATGGAGGTTGTTAATGCGTCTCAGGAATAAGGTGACGACGCTTTTGTGTCTGCTTATCGTCGGCTTGCCCTTGGCTGGAGAGCAGAGAGCAGGCGGAAGCATTGAGGGGAGAGTCACAGACCCCAACGGCTCAGCGGTGGTCGGAGCTACGGTCACCGCGTTCGAGCCTGAAACACATCAAACCTTTACAGCAATAACCGCAGTTGACGGGAGTTACAAGATCTACCCTGTGCCTCCAGGCGTGTACTCCGTCACGGTCTCGTCGAACGGGTTCGCGACCGGTTTCAAGGACGCGTTGAGCGTCGAGGACATGCCCGTTAGTTCCGTAGACTTCAAACTCGAAGTGGCAACCGTCGAGGCCATCGTCACAATCGATAGCAAAGGCGGTCCCGCACCGAACTCTGATCCGATATACCAGGCGCTACGCACTCAAGCCAGAACCGAAGTGGATTTCACCACCAGTGCGACGGTCAACGGGTTGGTAATCGAACGGCACGGCGCAACGTTCAGGCTTAGGAGTGGCGAAGTCTATTTTTTGGCGCCGGTAAAAGGACGAGTGACGGGCGCAGTGTTCATGGGTGAGGGTGAATTGCACGTCGTGCCGCCGACAGAAGCTGAAAAGCAGTCCCTAAAAATCTTTGCTGGACGAGACGGCACCCTTACCGAAGCGTTCTCGTCACTGGTCCTCAACTTCACCGATAAAACTTTCGAAGAGATCAAAGCGTCCCTACAGGCAACCATGGGGCGAGGTAACGAGGGAGAGAAAGCCAGAGAACTGTTTCGTGATAAGCAGGATGTAGCTCGCGAACAACTGAAAACCAATACCGAATTACGCAAGCTTGCGGATCTCTATGCTCCTGAGCAACCGGGTTTCTTTAATGCCTTTATCAGTGGTAAACGTTTTAATAAGCTTCTCTTTGCTTACGACCCTCAGAGTCCAAAGGCATCCAGGCGATTCCCGCTTGTCGCTCCCGAAGAAGTGTTGCTCCTAAGCTACGGCGAAACTGATCTCGGCATCTGGACAGCCTTTCACCGTCCGGAAGAATACGCGAAAGGCACTGCAAGCAGCGCGGAAGACAATCGCGTCATAGATATCACTCATCACGACATCCATTGCTGGATCAAGGGCACTCAACTGATCGCCACCGATAGGATCACATTCAAATCCTTGCGTAAGGGCAGTCGTCTAGTACCGCTCGAACTCTTCCCCACGCTGCGCGTTAGCAGGGTTCAGGACATGCAAGGCAATGACCTGAATTTCATTCAGGAACAAAAGAAAGAGGACGCCGATCTTGCCGTCATCATGCCGTCGGGGATGGACACCGGCAAGAGCTACACCATCACCGTGCAGTATGCAGGCAACGACGCGTTACGAGATTCGGGCAGTGGGAACTTTATTCTCGTTGAACGCGCGCGATCGAGTTGGTATCCGGGAAATGCCAACTCACTGTTCGGAGAGGACCGTGCGACCTTCTACATGACCTTTCGCTACCCAAAAGAAAACACTCTTATCGCTACGGGAGCGCCTGATGACATAGATGTCATTGACGGGAGCCTGACCGTATCGAGATGGAGCAGCGGCAGAACCGAACTCGGCTTCGCAGGCTTCAACTACGGACGTTTCAAGAAAAAGATGATAGCGGACGAGAACACTGGGTATAACGTCGAGGTTTATACCAATGAAGAGGTTCCTAATGAACTCAAGCAAATGCAAGGGTTGATTGAACGAGTCGAAGGCGCCGGCATTACCGGCACCACCCTCCGCGTCATCTCCACCTCGGCAATGGCAGACTCGGCACTTGCAAACGCCCAGAACTCGGTCCGCCTCTACAATGCTTTTTTCGGTAAGTTGCCGTACACGCGGATCGCGCTCAGCCAACAGCCGCGGTTGGGTTCCGGTCAAGCATGGCCCACGCTTATTTATATGCCTTACGCCGCCTTCATTGGGCCTACCCAACGCTGGCAGATGTTTGGCATACAAGGCGCCACCCATACTTTCTGGACAAATGTGTTACCACACGAAGTCGCACATCAATGGTGGGGTCATGTGATCGGCTGGGACAGTTATCGCGACCAATGGATGAGCGAAGGGTTTGCACAATTTTCCACCTCGCTTTATGTGCAGTACACCAGAGGCAACGACAAGTTCATCGATTTCTGGGAAAACGAGCGTAGGCGGATCACGTTGGGCTCGCCCCAAACGATAGGGCTAAAGCCTTACACAGTCGGACCGATGACTCAGGGATTTCGTCTAAACAATGCAAAGACGGGAGCTGTCTTCCACAACCTCGCTTATCCGAAAGGCGCATATGTGCTGCACATGATTCGGATGATGATGTGGGACCACAAAACCGGTGATCTCAGATTCCAGACAATGATGAAAGATCTGGTACAGACGCACTTCAATCAAGGTATCTCGACGGAAGACCTGAAACTCGTCATTGAAAAACACATGACTCGCGAAATGGACGTCGACAAGAACAAGACCATGAATTGGTTTTTTGATTCATGGATCTACGGAACTGACGTGCCGGCGTACAAGCTTCAATATCAAATCACATCTGACGGCACTTTCTCGGGAAAGCTTACGCAGTCTGGTGTTTCGGATAAGTTCGTGATGGTGGTGCCGATCTACCTGGATTTTGGTAAGGGCTGGACCAGATTTGGAGGCGTCACGCTGGAAGGCAACAAGTCGTTCGAAATACCGCCCATGAAACTGAAGGGTCTCAAACGAGCAACACTGTGCGCGTTGAAAGATGTGTTGGTTACGGGTATCGAGGTGACGAGGCAATGAAAAGATGTCGGATGCTGGATGTTAGTAGTTGTCCGTTGTTCTTCTTCAGAGCATTGAAGGCCGGTATCCGAAGTTCCGTAATGGCTGCGGCACAAGAACAACGGACAACGGACAACGGACAACGCCCAACGACGGGGCGATCTTCGAAGGTGTGTGTCGGATGCTCGAAGAAGAGTGCTGAGTACTGAGTTCCGACTACTTTCATTCAGGCAGCTATCAGGGAGATTTGGAACTCAGTACTCAGCACTCAGTACTTCCTTCTTCTCGTCATTACATTTGCATTGCAAGCTAGACACAAAAAGCGCCGTACGGCTATTATGGAATCTCCCGCACGGGCGGCTGACCAATCTGCTAGCCGACACAGCTAGTTCAACAATCCAAACAACAGGCAAGCGCGCGGTTTCGTTGCTTTACCCCAATGATGGCACATGTGACCTAACCTGACCGCGACCCCCAAATTAACGGAGGATTATCAATGCTGAGGATAGGAAAGAACCCTAAGGATCAGGACGAAATCGAAAATACCCCCGAGAAGCAAGAGGCGGCGGCGTATTCGACTCCCAAAACTTATTCCTCGTACCAGAATACGAGTACGGAACCTAAGCCCGCTGTAAATGAGACACTCTCCTCGAGCTCCAAGGCGATGACGGAGAGTGAGTCGCTCGCACGCGATATCAAAGAGGGCACCCTCAGCGGATTTGTTGGCGGCGGCACCGTCTTAACCGGCGAGGCTACTTTCAAAGCAATGATGCGGGTAGATGGTCATCTTTCGGGTCGTATCTCCTCCAGCAGTGGCACCCTAATCGTAGGCGCTAACGGGAAAGTCGATGCGAACATCGAAGTTGCGGTCGCGATGATCCATGGAACTATCAACGGCGACATCGTCGCCACTCAGCGTCTTGAACTTGGTCGCGCCGCCAAGGTAAACGGCAACATCCAAACTCCTTCGCTCGTGATCGAGCAGGGTGCGATCTTCGAAGGCAGCTGCCGCATGGTTCAGGCGACGGCAGCGGCAACTGATACAGCTCAGAAAGAGAAGAAGCTTGAAGAGAAGAAGCTTGAAGAGAAGCCTGTGGTGACCAGCAACATGAAACCGCTCAACACGGATGCGGTGGCCAAACCTTCCGAGATTTCAAACGTATCGAAGATGGCCAGCTAATTCTCGAAGCCGATAAACAAGAATCAGGCGCCTCGTCCTTAGGGTTCGGGGCGCCTGACTTTTTACAACGGTTCACTCGTTTTGATTCTATGTGATTGTGCTGAACCCGATTTTGCAGTAAAAGAGCTCTTAATCTCCACCACTTGGTCCCCTGAAGAATCGTTTCGACTGACTGCTGACTAATTGTATTTTCGTCAAGATGATGATTCTTCCCGACAACCAATCACAATTTACAAAGTCGCCTCAGAAAAAAAGGTGCTGTATCTCAGCGGGGCTTTAATCTCTGCTAATGTTCAAACTGCATGAAGCTCGATTTACAATTGTTGTCATTCGAGGGAGCAACCTCCTGGCTCAATCGAGCTACTCCGCCAGGTCGCGAAACCAAAGGCCGGCCGACACTCGTTCATTTCTGGTCAATCAGCTCGACTGGCGCCAACGTTAATCTGGCACATATTGCAGAGTTGCGTGCGCAGCGGAAACGCGAAGGTCTGCGAGTGATCGCTATCCATGTTCCGCAATCTGAAGCGGAGATGGAAACTCGCGCCGTGCAAGATGCAATCGGCCGGCTCAACCTGACAGAACCTTGTGCGCTCGATAACGATCGCAAGCTGTGTGCTGCCTTTCAGATCGAAGAGGCAGCGGTCCCGGCATACTTTCTGTTTGGTCCGGATGGCAAGCTTGACAGCTCGTCGAGGACGGAGGCCGGACTCGTGGAGTTGGAGGACAAGCTTGATCGGATGCTAGTTGACCTTCGGACTCGCCGTCCTTTTTGTCCACAGTGCGAGCTATTCCTCGAAGAAGAGGCGATGTTTTGTTCCGACTGTGGTTTGCCGCTCAATCTGCCAACTGCACGTGGTCCTCACCCTTACTACGAGACACATATCTCGGCTTCGCTGCCGACGGTACGTCTGGAAAACCCTGATCCACTTATCGGCCGCGTGATCGACGGCAAATACGAACTGACGGCTTGCCTCGGCGTAGGTGGCATGGCCGCTGTCTACCGAGCGCGTCGCGTGCATATAGGAGACGATGTCGCGGTAAAGATCCTGTTGCAGAAATTTGTTTCTGACGACGCTGCGCTCGCGCGTTTTCGCAGAGAGGCGCGTGCCGCGGCGCTGTTACATCACGCAAATGTGATTACGATTCATGATTTCGGCGAGACTGGAGACAACGAAGCGCGTGCGTACATCGTGATGGAATTTGTAAGGGGCATGCAGCTGCGAGATCTTTTGAAGAGCGAGAAACGCTTTTCCGTTGAACGCGCCGTGCGGCTGATGCGTGGGATCTGCGCCGGTGTGGGCGCGGCGCATCGCCAGGGTGTTGTTCATCGCGATCTTAAACCGGAGAACATACTGGTAATCGCACCTGATGAAGATTACGAGTTTGAGAGTGTCAGGGTAGTTGATTTCGGACTTGCAAAACTATTCGATCACGGCGACCCAGGCAAAGCCCAGAAAGTGACGGTAGTCGGCACTCCTTATTACATGTCTCCTGAACAGTGCCTGGGCGAACCGGCTGATGCCCGCTCGGATGTTTACAGCCTCGGCGCAATGCTCTACGAAATGCTGTCGGGAAAACTTCCTTTCACGGCGGAAAAGGTTTCTGGAGTGATCAATAAGCATCTGTACGAGTCTCCGCCACCATTGCCAGCATCGTTGGCCGTTCCCAGAAAAATATCTGCCGCGAACATGCAGGCACTTGCAAAGAATCCCTCCGACCGCCCACAAACCGCGACGGACTTCGGCCGCCAGCTTTAGATCCAACCCCGTTTCCTCCCCTAAGTAGACACAGAGCTGGGCGGCTTTGCCGCGCTCCTTGCGGTATGCCTGCGGCTTACCGAAGACCGGTTCTCACGTTACGAGGCTATGCCTCCGCGCATTTTGGGTAGGCCCAGCCTCGGGGATGTTTACGGTTCCCGGTAAGCCATAGGCATACCGCAAGGAATGCGGCAGAGCCATTACCCACCTCAATGGCTTTCACCGAATCCAAGGAATGTGCGGGATGATCTAGATGAAACTCCTCAGCCGGTTGACAGGCTGGGCACCTGTAACCGATACATAGTTGAGCACTCCCCCAGTAGCAGTCACCCTTTTTTCAACTCGCGTCATCGACGGTTCGAGCTCATGCTTAATCGAGTCACTGTTCAAATCGGCAAACAGTCTGGCAAGTCACTAACCTTAGCTATCTTTTCACTGCTTTCGGTCTTACTTCCCCCCATCGTTCCAGCTCAGACACCAAAAGCCACTCAAAGAATTCCGGATACAGTTATGTTGCGCATCGTGCGAGCAGAAGATGAGCGACGCTGGGATCGCGATCTTGGGGTGCTGCTGTCAGACAAGGCTCCAGCAGTGCGCAAACGTGCGGCTCTCGCAGCGGGGAGAATTGGCAACCAGCGAGCGGTAGAAATGCTGATCCCGTTGGTTGAGAAAGATCCGAACGGCGAAGTGCGAGCGATGGCCGCATTCGCGTTGGGTGAGATCGAGTCCGGGGCCGCGATTAAGGCCTTAAGTCTCCTGATCGATCTGGATACTCCAGCGGACATCCGTGCTCGTGCAGTTGAATCGCTTGGCAAGATTGCAGCGGCCCTGCCAAAGACGGAGGAGGCGCAAGCCAATGTGGCTCGGGGCGAAATTCTGCGTGCACTTAAACTCGAAGCAGATCGACGTTCGGGTCCGGATCTTGAAGTGATTGAACTCGGAATTACTGCCGCGTTGCGGGCCAGACCGGAAGGGGCCGGCAAGTTGATCGCTAGCTTCCTGCGTTACCCTGATCCAATTCCTGCTGTGGCCGCCAATGCTTTAGCGCGATTGCGAGCCAAAGATGGAAACGAAGAACTGCGAAAACTGCTTTCCAGTGGCAAAGATCCAATGGTGCGCGCGAACGCAGCACGCGTGCTCGGCGCCACGGATGACAAGGAAGCTTTCGCCGCCTTGCTGGACCGCGCCGCTAACGATGAGGACTCGCGCGTTCGGGTAAGTTCGATTCGCGCGCTCGCAGCTTTAAAGGATCCACGTACGACTGAGCCGCTGATCTCACGAGGAGAGGCTTTGCTGACAAAGCACTCGTCCGCCAGGTCTAATCCAGAATCCGTCGTCGATGAGCTTCTGGAAATTGCTGTCTCCCTGGGCGCAATTGCCGCGCAAACAAACTCGAGGCAGGTGGTTGATTTTCTTGAACGGGTTAGAACGGCAACTGGGTCTATTGCACCCGAAGTTGAGATAGCAATTGTTCGAGTGTGGCCCCAGCACTTTGTCACCGGGTTTCGGGAGCCTGCTGCAGGTTCCGATTGGCGTGTTTGGTCCGCGCGTGCACAAGGCGCCGCGGAATTAGCAAATATCAAGACCAGTAATTCCGTGCTGGATGAAAGTAATAGGAATGCGGCTGTCCGCAATCTCAATTACTGGTTATCGTGCCCGTCAGCATCATCTGCGCGGAAAAGAGTACCGTTGAAACCAAGGGCGGCTGACAGAGTCGTCGGAACTCGTTGCAACCCAATTCCGACCCTGGCAGTTCCCGACGCACTTCGCGCTTACGCTGCCTTCAAGCAGCCCGACACCGCTTTGGTGTTGAGAACACATTTGACGGCCGAGGATGTCGGAATACGCGGAACCGCCGCGGATTTAATTGGCGAACTCACGCCGGACGAAATCAATAGCAAGGCGCTGGTGACGGCATTACAAAAAGCCCTAACGGACAAGGACTCAAACGACGCTGTTCTTTCAACGCTCAGCGCACTTGGAAAACAGAAGACTGCTTTCGCGAACGAAGCGATTCAGACAACGATAGACTCTGCCGACTCTTTAGTGCGCGGCCGGGCCGTTTCATTGTTGAAAGAGAATAACGCCGGCGACTTTTCGTCGCGGGTAATCGTGGTCAACTCTAAGAACAACAATGACGACTATCTTCGCGCAATCTCCCGGATTGGTAAGAGCGTCCGCGCCACAGTGGTTACGAACAAGGGCCGCTTCATTATCGAGCTTTTGCCCGACGATGCTCCGCTCAATGTAGATAATTTCATCAAGCTCGCGCGCAGTGGTTATTTTCGCGGCATCACTTTCCATCGCGTTGTGGCCAACTTTGTCGTGCAGGGAGGGGATCCGCGCGGCGATGGCAATGGTGGTCCAGGTTATTCGGTACGTTGCGAAATCAACGAAGTGCCTTATGAACGCGGCGCGGTCGGCATGGCATTGTCAGGAAAAGACACTGGCGGCTCACAGTGGTTTGTTACCCATTCGCCGCAACCGCATTTGGACGGTGGCTATACAGTTTTCGGCAGTGTTATTAGCGGGATGGAAGTGGTGGATGAAATCGTTCGCGGTGACGTGATTCGATCGATAACGATCACCGAGACTAAGAAAGCACCAAATGCCAACGCGCGGAACGGTCAGCGTTAACGAAAAGATGATGCAAGGATCTTTGAGAGTCTCACAGTTAGGAAGGCTGGACCCGGTCCCCGCTAACCGTGCTTGGCTCTCAAGTCTTGGGGCTTACTTCAGCCAAACCGAATCGAAAAATTTACTGTTGGGTAGAATGTTGTGGCAACTTGAGGCGGGGACAGGGTCCGCCTTTCTGACTGTGAGCTGAGAACTGACTTCCGACTACCAACGCTGTAGGTTGCTGAGCGATGTTGATGTATCAATCCTTTTCAAAACGTGGAGTGACGTTGGCGCTGCTGCTGTCTGCAATAGCAATCAGCGTTACCGCTCAGCCCCCGGCGGATTCTCCTCCGCAGCTTGAACGAACACGCTATCAGATAAATCTAAAACTGGATTTCGAGAATCGCTCGTACAAAGGTGTCGAGCGTGTCCGTTGGGTAAATCGATCCGAACGGTCAATTTCAGTTCTCTACTTTCATCTCTATCCCAATATCCGAACCTTTGTTTCGACTAGTGCGGTAGCTCCCACACAAACTCCACCCGAGTCCGACGAGCCACGACTCGACATCATCAGCGTCAAGTTGGCGAGTACCGGGACGCCGACACCTTACTCGCTTGACGATCAGGGCACGACGCTAAGAATCAACCTGCGCGAAGCAGTCGCATCAGGTGGCGCTGCCGAACTGGAGATTGCGTTTGCCGGGACGGTACCGGAAATAGATGCCGATGAAACCGGACTAACAACTCACGTTGTGAAGCAGGTAGGTGCGGCGCTGCGCGGCGAAAAAGAGATTCGGCGCGCACGCGACATCAACTTTCGCAGTCGGGGCGTGATGCTGCTCGCCACCGGCTACCCCGTGCTGGCAGTTCATGACGGCGATGAATGGAGGCGAAAACTCGAGCCCAGCGTCGGCGATTTTATCTTCAACGAAGTCGCCGACTATGAAGTGACTATCGACACGGAGCCCGGGGTGTTCGTGTTCACATCCGGAACTGACCACAAGAGCAATTCTTCATTTGTCGGATCGAACTTAAGAGAGTTTGCGATCGTTGCCGGACGCAACCTGAAATCAGAAGAGGTCAAAGTCGGCAATGCCACTATCCGCTCGATCTTTATTTCTGAACATGAGCGCGTAGGGAAGCGCGCCTTGACCGTCGCGGCTGATGCCCTTCGCATCTTTGCCTCACGTTTTGGTCCGCTGCCTTTCGAGACTATCAACATCGTCGAAACACCCCTCGTGGCAGGGCTTGGCAGTATGGAATTTTCGGCCTTCAATGTGATCGCCAGTGCCTTCTATGTCGATTTTGATTCGCCGGCCATGCGCAACCTGCCGGAGATAATTCGCGACCAGCGCCCAGCGGTCGAACAAAGTCTTGAATGGACCGTCGCGCATCTTGTGGCCCATCAATGGTGGGGAGCCGTGGTTGGCAGCGATCCCGCGCGCGATCCGGTGCTGGACAAGGCACTCTCGTCCTGGTCCGCGCTGTTGTACTACAAGGAGTCCTATGGTGAGGAACGTGCTGCGGCTGTATTAGACGACGAACTGGTCGGCGTGTATCGCCTGTACCGCACTTTTGGTGGCGAAGACATGGCCGCGAACCGGCCCACGCGCGATTACCGAAATTCTTTTCAGTACGAAGCGATTGTGACGACCAAAGGCACGTTGATGTTTGTCGAGCTGCTGCGCCTCCTGGGAGACAAAAAGTTTTTTACGGCCCTGAGCAGTTACTACAAATCCAATTCTTTCGAGATTGCGGAGCTTGACGACCTGCGCGGCGCGTTGGTGGCGGAAGCACCACTCGAACAAAGAAGGACTGTCGCTCGTACGTTCAATCGATGGCTGGCAAGCAAACGAGGTGACGAAGATATTGCGAAGCCCGATCAGGAACTCGCGACCACGCTTGGTATTCCGCAAAGAGCGGAATCGCAAAAAAGTGGCGACAAGAATGCGTTCACCGCTTTCGCCAAGCTAGGGAAGTTCTTTTGGCAACAGATGACGCGGATCCGTTAAGGGAATGAAGTCAGGACCACCGCGGTAGAGATTGTGCGAAAACTCAAGACTCAGGAGACAAATCAAGATGCGTAGTCTCACTGTCAGGAGGTGGACCCTGGTCCCCGCTTCAAGTTGCCTTAGTTTCAAGCTCGCTTGGCCGATTCAAGATTCTATCGAGCTTCATTGCGCCAAAACTCACGCGGGGACAGGGTCCACCTT
>JANNON010000723.1:0-9039 GCA_031399105.1 Blastocatellia bacterium
GAGAGCTGCGCGGACGTTTCTCTCGGTCAGCCGGCCCTAGTTGCCACTAAGCTTTCTCGACATCGTCGCGCTGAGTTCGTGGAGTCACCGAATTTCCATGGAGACGACGGCAGCTCAAAGCACAAGCAGTTAATGGTCCAGGAATTTGATAGAGCGGGAAATGCCTCTGCTTTAGGCGTGCAGCTTCGTCAGGGTGACGAAAAAAAATGGGGCGGCTAGAGGGACTCGAACCCTCGACCTCCTGAACCACAATCAGGCGTTCTAACCAACTGAACTATAGCCGCCATAGGTTGGCGTAGATCTTTTGAGAAGTAATGTCCCTGGCAGGGCTCGAACCTGCGGCCCTCTGCTTAGCATCCAGCATCAGGCTTTCCCTGACCGCCCGTTCTCACAGGTTTGCTGGCTGGACTATATCTTGGACATCACAGTCCCGACCCGTATAGTCTCTGAGGAGTCCTTCCGGCGGCGACGCCAAAAGGTTTCCTGCGGATTACCCAATCCTCACGGATTTTTACTCAAAGAATTGTTGAGTACCTGAGGCTCTCAGGGCGTTCCCGCATATGGGGTCGTCCACTTAATGAGTTCAAAACTTCCCCATTAAGGCTCCAACAAGGCAGATGCTCTATCCGCTGAGCTACAGGGGCAAATAAACAAAAGTTGGGCAGCGATGTTAGCACGCCGCAGTTAGTTTTGGTCAATCACCGCACACTGACGAATAGCAAATTTGCTAACGCATTCAATTGAAAGAGATCGCCCCAAAATCGGAACGATCTCTTCTTTTAACCGTTCTGCCAAGGAGCTTAAGCAGCCCGAGGACGCTCATTACGGTCGTTCGTCTCGGCATACACACGGCGACCGTTCAACGCATCATCGATGATCTCTCGGACCGCCGAGGTATCTGGATTGACGTCCATCCGGTCGCAGGCGCGCAGGTGCCGAATAATGCCTTCAGTCGCAATTTCCAGGGCGATGCCAGTCAGCTTTGAGTAGCGACGCGCCTGAATGTGGTCGATTCTGAGAATCCGCTCATCTAGCGGCAAGTGTCGATCGAAAGTCACGATTGATTTTAATCCTCCAGACCCGAATACGGGTTATTTAGTTAGCTAGTTTAGATGTCCCACACGATTCACAGGATGCAGTCTTATTGCACTTACAGTAATTTGGTCAGCCACACAGCCCTCCGGCCCCCACTGTCACACATAGCATTAAATCTGGTCGTCGGCGGAACTCGTGAGTATACCTAAGTGAGGTGCCAAAATCTATAAAAATCTTCTTTAAGTTTTGATGTCGGCTATCGTTGGTACCTACGAGCGTGAAGGGAAACTAATCCTTACGTGGTAGCACGACATAACAACGCAAAAGCGCCGCTCGAAGTCCTCCATTGCGAGAACAAACGGGTGGCGCTTTTTAATGAGAGAAACTCTAGTTCGACGACTATTTCTTGGGAAGTACCGTATCTTTCATGGCCTTGCCGACGCGGAACTTCAACGTCGTTTTAGCGGGGATCTGAATGGTCTCGCCGGTCGCTGGGTTTCTGCCTTCGCGCGCTTTTCTTTCAGATTTCACGAGCTTGCCGAATCCGGGCAGTCCAAATTCTCCATTGGTTCGCACTTCTTGGGTTGCCAGGTTGGAGAGTTCCTCAAAAAATTCCTTAACTTGCCCCCGTTTGAGTCCCGTTTTCTCGGCAAAATGATTAATTACTTCCGACTGAGTCATGCGCTTCTTGCCTGTCGCGGTCGCCATAGTCTGGTGTGACACCTCCAGTAGAACATTTAGAATTAAAAAACTGTGCGGACAGTCATATATCACACTCACGCGGCAAAGTCTCGAACAAATACAAGCTTTTTGGGCATTTTTGCTAAAAAACACCCGGCGCCAGTTGAATCTCCCTTGAGCCAAAATCTATCGGCTACGATTCTGTCGGATTGATGTATCACTTTCGGGCAAGATGTAGTCGCTGACTGGCGAATTCTAAGGATTGGAGACACGGATGTCAGTCTTAACCTGGTCCCTCAGTGATTCGGAAAGTGATACCGCGCAAGAATGACCGTGACGTTATCCAGCCCGCCGCCACATAACGCTAGTTCGATTAGAGTTTGGCAGGCTTCGGCTGACGAGGAAGATTTTTTGAGCACCGCCTGGATAACGTGATCCTTGACCATCTCGGTTAATCCGTCAGTACACAATAAAACCTGATCCCCAGACAGCAGCTGGACGTGTTGCACCTGAGGTTTGGATCGCGCTCCAGTCGAACCCAGCGCTGCAGTGAGCACATGGCGCATGGCGCTCGTTGCTGCGTCATCGGGATCGGTTATACCGGCATCAATAAGCGCCTGCGCTAAAGTGTGATCGCTTGTAAGTTGGTGCAACTGATTACCCCGCAACAAATATGCGCGCGAGTCACCAACATGACCAACTAACAGGTCATTTCCCAAACTGACAGCGGCCGTCAAGGTAGTGCCCATGCCGTGCAGTGCGGTATCCACCTCGGCGTACTCCCTCAACGCATCGTCAATGTTGCGGAAACGCTGAGTCATGCGTTGCAGGGTTTCCGCGTAATCATCGCGATGCTTTAACTGCATGATCCAGTCAGGCGTATCAACCACCAATTCAACCAGCTTGCAGATAGCAATCCTGCTCGCAATCTCCCCGGCAGCCATGCCGCCCATGCCATCCGCTACGACCATGCCGTAGCCGGTTTCGTCAAAACTGGGCTCCAGAATTCCATCCGCAACGTTGGTGAGGAGAGTTTCCAATGAGCGTGAAAAGCGCACGGCTAGATGATGGTCTTCATTGCTCTCTCTTATGTGTCCGCGATCTGTTGCGCTTGCGATATCCAACTCAACCTGTGATGACGCAGGTCGACCCGTTGGGCGCGCCGTCGACTTCGGGTCAGGAGATGCGAAGATGTCGTGTTCAACCTGACTCTTATTATCCTGGAACATCAAAACCCCCTTCAGCGGACTCGCCGTCAGGTTGTTAGCGGCGGTAGAAATTGAATGCGATGTGGGCGAGGTATTAGGGTCGTACAAATCGTAGTGCGGAAGCGACGTCCCGGCCGAGCCATCGACCGAATGGTTAGGCCGGGACGCTTGATACTCTCGACATTGGCCAAGAGCATCTCTCGGCTGGCATCCACTCGTTACTGGTTGGGAACGCTTGCCCCAAAATGCGTCCCCGGAGTCGAACCAGCCTGAGCCAAAATCATGGGCCTGATAGAGGCCTGCATGATGCCGAACCGCAGACCACTCACTGGTTCCGGCATACTAGGGTTTCCGCTGGGCCTCGACCACTGGCAAAACATACAGGTATGGGTGAGCGTCTTGTTGGACGATTGGCCACACTTCTTGAGGTGATCAATTCAACGCTCCGGTTCATCTCATATCCTCAATCCCACACAAGCAAAGGAAGTGGACCAGACAAAGGATGGGCCATTGCGCTCCGCTAGGTAGTCGCCATCGCAGTCAGCACAACCGTGCACTACAGCCGCATCCGACAACCTTCTATAGCCCACAAATACCGCGACCAACTCTCCTGTCAGAACTGACAGTTCTCTGTTCATCCGTTTCCCCTTAGAATTGATTCTGGACCTCAACCAGGCTCCATCCTCCCTGCCGGCGAAGGCACTTGGCAGCCGCCTGGCATTGTGAAGGTGAACTAGAAGCCAGGTGTTCAAACAGGCGAAATAGAACGTTTATCTCTCAGTAGTCGAAAGGACAATCAATGAGTTTCATACAAATCAAGCGGACCGCAGTCGTTGTAGCTCTAATCATGGCGATCAGTGCCATTGCTTACGGGCAAGATAAAACCACCGATGATCCTGCCGCACAAAGCACTGCGCAGACACAGCCCGTCGAACTCTCGACTGAGAAAGTTGCACAGGCGAACGACGCTGTCGCCGTGTTAGCCCCTGCATCCTCCTCATCGAGACAGGCAGACCGAACCGCGGATGGTTACCTGTACAGATCAGTGCGCAGTCCTTTCGAGAGCTTCAAAGAGACAACTGATTCGACACCCATCCCGCAAACACCTGACCCGGACGAGTGGCAGTTTCAACTAACTCCTTATCTGTGGATTGCTGGTATCAGCGGTAACGCTGGAATCGGCAACCTGGTAGTTGATGTGAATGCAGGACTCGGTGATTCCGATATTCATCTCAATTTTGGGTTCATGGGAGCGTTTGAAGCACGCAAGGGGCGTTGGATCATTCTGACGGATCTACAGTATTCGAACTTGGGAACCGACCGCCCGACTCCTGGTCCAGGAATAATTTTTACGCAGGCCACCGCAGACTTCAAAACTTTCATCCTCGATCCCGAAGTTGGCTATCGCGTGGTTGATGCTCCTGAGAAAGGCGCTTTCGTTGATGTGCTCGGCGGAATTCGCTACTGGCATTTGCGAACTGATCTGACGTTCAACTCACCAATAATCCCGGCGGTGAGTGTGACCCGCAGTCGTGGATGGGTGGATGCGGTCGTCGGCATACGTGGGAAGACACATATCTCAAAGAAATGGTTCGTGAGCGGCAAGGCTGATTTGGGTGGCGGCGGATCGCAATTCACCTATCAACTGCTCGGCGTCGGCGGTGTGATGATCACCAAATCGGTGGCGCTGATCGGTGGCTACCGCGCTCTGAGTGTTGATTATGATCGCGACAACTTCCTGTTTGACATGGTTCTTCATGGTCCGATTATGGGCGTGGGATTCAAGTTCTGACTCAGACTTCCGCGGTTTAGCTGAAATGCGAGACTGATGAATGCTCCAGGCTCAGGTCTCAGGTCTGAGGGATCAGTTCTCAGCAGCGCAGGTTTGAAATCTGAGATCTGAGATCTGAGATCTGAGATCTGAGACCTGAGTCCTGAGACCTGAGACCTGAGACCTGAGACCTGAGACCTCCCTGAGACCTGAGACCTGAGTCTGAGTCCTGAGTCCTGAGTCCTGAGACCCTTTGACTGTCAAAACTAACAGTTACCGTGTTCCCTGCTCACCAATAGAATCCGGAAGGCACCAAAGCTCTGACGACATGCTTCAGAAATTTTTGAACAACGATCTGAGTTGCTCTTGACCCGAAACGTTTTTTTGCTAAGCGAAGGAGTAAAAATGCGATTTGCACCGAAAGTCATTCTCGCAATTGCGATCTTTGGATTGGTCCCGCTGGTTTTGCTGACAAGTGGGAAGACCGTTGCGCAAGATGAAAACAAGCTACCCAAGAAGATCTACATACAGGCACAGGCTATGGGCCAGTCCACGCAACTGGGACAGTCGTTTAGCGTAAACCTGATCATCGAGGAGTTCTCGACTGCCGATGATCAAAAAGCGTTGCTGGAAGCATTCAACGCAAAGCAGAACGAAGGTTTGGTCAACGCTCTTTCAAAGATGAGCAGCAAGGGTCGCATGTCCATTACGGGCACCCTCGGCTATGACGTCAACTACATCCGGAAGTTTGATATGCCCGATGGCAGCACAAAGATCCGGATGGTCACTGACCGGCCAATCAGGTTTGGAGAAGTCTGGGCCGACACTCGGTCGATGGACTACAGCTTGTCCGGCGTTGAGATCATCATGAGCGCTGACCACAAGAAGAATTCCGGCACCCTGCTCCCAGCTTGCAAGTTCAAGATTGACAAAGAGAACCATCTGGAAATCGAACTGCTACAGAACGCGTGGAAGCTTGTTAATGTGCGGCAACGTTAGAAACCAAAGTCAGGGCACGGTTCTTTGCGAGCTCAGATTTTCTTTTAACTACGAGCGGTGGGAACTCCTGTGATTGTGCGGCGCTGAGAGAAGGGCATATTGGTTTTTGGTGAAGGGTCCTCAGGCGATGAAATGACAGTTTCTTTTCGAGTTCCCCCGCCCGTTTTCGAACGTAGTGCTCGTTAAGGCGCTCTGGAGAGCTCAATATTCCAGATCGGAAGTTGCGCAGACGGTCTCCGTATTCGGAACCGGAAACTAAAATATCTTGAAGAGAGCCGAACTCGCGCGCTCTGGAAGAAGCCCGAAGGGTTTTTCAAACTCTCAAGCAACTAGCGACGAGCACTTGCAACGGAACTACTTCCCCAACCACCTATACTCAAACTGTTAAAAATAACAGTTATGCCATGCATCTTCCGCTGTGTAGAGTTGCCTCACCAACATCAAGGTCTCCCCAGATTCTTAATCAGTAACTCGCGGTGCTCGCAGAGCTTTGAAGTTCGGAAACAAAATCCTAACCGGATCTAGCAACGTCTCCCCACATCTTAGAAAGCTCTGTCGTCCCCACTAAGAGTCCGAACTGCGAAACGTCAAACTGGGAATGAAAATGACTGCTCTAATAATCAACCGCTTTCAAGTGGGCATGTTGATGATTTGCTTCGGTTTCGCCAACGCCTTCGCTCAAAGCAACCCCAAAATTAGCCAGGACACTTCAACAGCGACACCGCCAGCCAAGACCCAACCCACGGTTCCGAGTGACTCCGTTGCGGCCAAGCAAGACAAAGACAAAGACAAAGATCCCGCCCAGGCAACACCTCCCAAGAAGAAACGCGGCACCTGGATCATCGCTCCGATTCCAATTTCAAGTCCGGCGGTAGGATCAGGATTAGTTCTTGGACTTGGGTATGTTTTTCAGGTGAGTGAGGAAGACAAGCTTTCTCCGCCGTCGACGGTGGGTTTAGCCGGCGCCTTTACCAATAGCGGTACGCGGGGAGGCGGAATTGGCGGTCGACTCTATTTCAGCGAGAACAAATATCAAACGAGCTTCGTCGCAGTAAGAGGACGAGTCAATTTTGACTTCTACGGCATTGGACGCATTCCCGGACGCGACGCAATCAAGGTCCCGCTAAAAATGGGCGGTACGATTTTCTTTGGCGAGTTCCTGCGCAACGTCTGGAAAGATATTTTCATCGGTCCTCGTTACCAGCATCGAAGTCTCTACGCCAGATTCGATGGCCCGCCGACTCCAGGGGGATTCGACATCCCACCGATTGATATTCAATCTACTACTGCCGCCATTGGATTCCATATCCAGCGCGACAAACGTGACAGTACGTTCTATCCAACCAAGGGTTCGCTATTCGATGCCACCGGCGATTTCTTTGACCAGGCATTGGGCAGCCGGCGCCAGTATCAAAACTATAAAGTCGGATACAACGGTTATCGCGAAGTCGGCCAGAAGCAGATTCTTGCTTACCGAGGGATGGTCTGTTCCGCGAACCAGAGCGTGCCGTTTTACGATCTGTGCCTGTTCGGAGTGGGTAGCGATCTGCGCGGATACACCGCAGGCGAGTTTCAGAATCGCAGGATGTTTGCCACGCAGGCAGAATATCGCCGCGAGCTTCGCGGAAGGTTCGGTATGGTGGCTTTCGGTGGAGTTGGCGGGGTAGCTCGGCGCTGGAATGCTTTTCGCAGTGATGAACTAATGCCCGCTGCCGGGGCAGGTCTCCGATTCAAACTCGATAAGAAGAATAACATCAACTATCGAATCGATTTTGCGATCGGCAGAGCAGGCCACACACTTTCGATTGGCGTCGGCGAAGCGTTCTAACGAGGCATTCTGCCACAGCAGTAGACTTTCAGCCGTGGATTAATGCCGGTGATCCCATCTGAAACACGCTTAGAACGCCTGAGAGCGGCAAGTTTTTATATCTTTCATCATTCATCTATTGCCGACCTACCTTGTCTCCAGTAACATCAGAACCCGATAGCAGTCGTAGGTTCATCACGAGGAATCAGATGTTCGAGGCGGTTGCATTTCCCCACGCCAAATCGAGCGAGCAGCAAAAAAGCTCTCCCGAGTCCGCCCGCCGCGCGTTTTTCGTCGCGGCCTTTGTTTTCGCGGGCTATTACCTCACCGCAAAGATCGGTTTTGCTTTCGCACTCCAACCAGGTTCTGTTTCTACCCTGTGGATGCCGAACGCTATTCTTTTAGCCGCGCTGCTACTCGTCCCCAAGCGTAGCTGGTGGATGATTATTCTCGCCGCCTTACCGGGGCACCTGGCAGCGGAATTGCAGAGTGGTGTGCCCGCCACGATGGTGCTCTCCTGGTTCCTGAGCAACACCCTGCAAGCTGTGGTTGGCGCGCTTTGCGTAGACTACTTTGTTAAGGGACCGTTGCGCTTTGACAGCTTTCGCGGCCTCGCCATCTTTCTACTCTTCGCTGCTTCGTTTGCGCCTCTCGTCGCGTCCTGCATCGACATTGCGTTCATCTGGATGAACGGTTTGGGCACTGGCTCTTACTGGGAGGCATGGCGAGTTCGGTTCCTCTCAAATGCGTTGGCCACCATAACCCTCGTTCCGGTGATCATCACTTGGGCGGACGGTGGTATTGCGGCGATGGCCAAAGCACCTTTGCGACGCTGGATCGAAGCGGCGCTTTTGATAGGCGGACTTTTGCTCGCTGGAGGAGCGGCGTTCACTAGCAGCACGCAGACCGCTGTCAGCACTCCTTCGCTGCTTTACTGGCCTCTGCCGTTCTTGTTGTGGGCGACCGTTAGATTTGGACCACGTGGCGCCAGCACGCTGCTTCTGATCGTGATGTTTCTTGCAATCTATGGCGCCACTCACGGACAGGGTCCTTTTGTGTCGCAGTCGTCCGCCGATAACGCAATTTCAATTCAATGGTTTCTAATCGTCACTTCGATCCCGCTTATGTCGCTCGCCGCCGTGATCGCCGAACGGAAACAGGTGAACGAGGCGCTCAGCAAAAGCGAAGCAAGACTGGCGCGCGCCGAAGAGTTCTCGGTGGTCATGGTCACCCACGTGGGCCTGGACGGAAGGTGGCTGAAAGTGCCGCCACAGCTTTGCGAGTTGGTGGGGTACACCGAAGAGGAGTTGCTTTCTCAAACTTTCAAAGATCTAACCCACCCGGACGACTTTGAAGCCGACTGGAGTCAATGCCAGCGTTTGATTAACGGTGAAATGAAGTCGTTCGATATGGAGAAACGTTACCTGCACAAGAACGGGAACGTCATTTGGGTTTATTTGAACTGTTCCGTCGTAGAAGACGACAACGGCACGCCGGTTCAGTTTCTTACCTACATCAGGGAGGTCACTGACAGAAAG
>JANNON010000753.1:0-5184 GCA_031399105.1 Blastocatellia bacterium
CGGCAATCGCGCGCGGCTCGCTTGCATCTGGCCGCTCGTCTGCGCGAGTTGGAATCTGAGGCCGATGCCGTGAGAGCTGAACTGGCGGAGATGGACACGCTTGCCAGTCAGACAGAAGCGGCAATCTATCGCGTCTTGTCCTCGGTGTTAGCCAATAACAACTTCTCAGCAGGCTTACCATCCGATTCCGAGCTTGAGGCCGCCATGCGCCAACCACGGCCGGCGACCAGGATTTCGCCAGCTAACACCACGATGCCGATGGAACCGCGAAGGCAGCAAATTCCGCTGATCCGTTCCGACATTGAAGCCATGAGCGATCGGTTCCTTGATCGCACTATTCCTCAAGCGGTGACGCTTTTACTCCGAGAAGAGGGAGCGGAACTCCACGTTAACGAGATCTACAATCGTCTTTTGGAAGGCGGTTTCAAGTTTACCGGTCAAAACCCCACCATCAGCATCGCGGTTTCTCTAAACCGCAATACTCGTTTCCGCAAAGTGGCGCCTGGCACGTTTGACCTCATGATGCGAGACGCGTCAAAAGCCTCGTAGCTTGATCGTAACTAACGGCAACCTCGATAGTACTGTGCCAGTTCAGTAGTCTCACTGTCCGGAAGGCGGACCCTGTCCCCGCTCAAGTTGCCAAACATTCAAGTTCACGTAAGTGAATCAACCTCAAACTGCATGCTAACCAAGCTGCGGCGGGGACAGGGTCCACCTTCCTAACTGTGAGACAGCGCATCCGGTTTGCTGATATTTAGAAACCGAGCTGACTAGAACAAAGCTGACTAAAACGCTGACTAGAACCTCACCCTGTTTTGGTAATCACACCCGCCCGTTTAGAATCCAATTCATGCGCGCAATGATTCTCTCCGCCGGCTACGGCACTCGCCTCTGGCCTTTGACAGAAGATCGCACCAAACCGGCGATGCCGATCCTTGGAAAGCCACTCGTCGGTTATGTCGCAGAATATCTCGCTCGCTTTGGTTACAAAGATGTCGTCGTCAATCTGCATCATCGCCCCGATTCCGTGCGTCGAGCATTGGGCGATGGCAGCCGCTTTGGCGTGAAGCTCCAATACGTCGAAGAACCTGAAATCCTCGGCACCAGCGGAGCCCTCGACAATGCTCGCCACCTTTTCCTTGATGACACGTTTGTCGTCATAAACGGAAAATTGATTACTGATATCGATCTCAATGAAGCGCTACGAACTCACCGTCGAGCGCGGGCGATTGCGACACTGGTGCTGTTACCGAACACCAAGCGAGAGAGATTCACGACCGTTGAAATTGAGGACGGTCTGCTAAAGGCTTTCGGCAATCTGCCAGGGCCAGTTGCGTCGACCAACGAACCAGCACCATTGATGTTCACCGGGATTCAAATTCTTGAACCTCGCATATTCGATTACATTCCACGCGGAGTATTTTCTCATTCCGTCACCGACGTGTATCCGCAGGCGATGGCCGCCGGGGAGAAGATCGCTGCCCATGTTGGCGCGGGAAAATGGTTTGAGCTTTCGACGATCCAACGTTACCTCACGATTAGCTTGATGTTGCTTCGTGAAAGAGAGCTGAAGTTTTGGGCCGGAAGGGATACCGTTGTAGCGGATGAGGCAAATGTTAGTGACTCGATTATCTGGGACAATGTTTCTATTGCCGCGGGCGCGACAGTCTCGCGCTCAGTCATCGGCGACGACGTTACCATTCCTGAGGGCGAGACGATCACCGACGCCGCCGTGGTCCGAGCTTCACTGGTAAGCGGAAAGGAACCGCCGGCAAAGGCTTTGAAAGGCGAGCTTAGAGGGGCTAACTTTGTCGTGCCTTTAACGCAATGATACAATCTGCCCCACTTTCCCGGGGAAGATAGCAGCTAACAATTCATTGATCATCTGAAGTGGGAAAGCGCCCTTCTGCCGGCTGATGAGCTCAACAAAACAAGTCATGTCCAGTCTTTCGCAATACTCTGCCTCTGAGAGGCTTTTGCTGTTTCTCGAAGAGCAGGGTCTTGTAAACTCGCTGATAGTCCCGCTGACTCCTGACGCTTCTACTCGCAGCTACTTTCGAATTCCCTGGAAAAAAGGAAAGGCCGTCGCGGCTGTATATGCCGAGGCTTTTGATCCTGAGTTTCATCCGTACCTCGACGTCACTCGCTTGTTTTCTGAGTCGAATATCCCGGTTCCAGAGATCTATGCGGTCGATGGCTTGAACGGAATCATTGTCCAGGAGGATCTTGGCGATCGACAGCTCTTCCGAATTTATGAAGATTCGTCTGAAGAGGAATGCGATGAATTTAAAGAGCGCGCGATAAATATCATTGCACGCATTCAATCGGCGAGTGACCGCGCAGTCGAACTCAACTCGATAGCCAGCCGGCTCGCCTTTGACGAAGCAAAGTTGTCATGGGAGCTGAATTTCTTTGTCGAGCATTACTTCGGGAGCTATTTGAAGGAAACGCTGCGTCATGCGGAGGCCGCGGAACTGAAGGCCGAACTCAATGACATTGCCGCGGAACTGTCGGCCGCACCCCGTGTCCTTTGCCATCGCGATTTTCATGCGGCGAATCTGATGATCGACAGCAAGAACCAGCTGCGAATAGTCGATCACCAGGATGCACGCATGGGACCGGCAACATACGATCTCGTATCTTTTCTGTTGGATCGTCAGCCTTGTCCGCCCTCGCTCGCAGAGGTCAGGGCATATCGTCTGTTACTGCTCGACGAGCGGCGTAAACAAGGACTGCCTGCGCTTGACCCTGATGAGTTTGCTCGCGAGTTTCGTTTGATGACGATTCAACGCGGATTAAAAGCGACGGGAACCTTCTCTTACCAAACCGCAGTGGCCGGCCGTGCAGCTTTCTATGAGCACTTTATCGATCCGACGCTCGTCATAGTTTGTCAGGCGGTTGACTGGCTCGAGCGGTTTCCCACTCTTCGTCGAATGATCGCCCAGCGCGTAAAGGTAAACTGAAATTGGAGACGCTGATATTTGAATGTCTACTGAATCAAAAGTTCTGCAATCAACTACCCCCGCACAGACCTTCATCAACCAGTTATCAAAGCATGTCGGCCAGGAGGTAACCCTCAAAGGCTGGCTTTACAACCTGCGCTCAAGTGGCAAGATTCTGTTTCCGCAGTTGCGCGACGGCACCGGACTGGTCCAAATAGTTGCGTTGAAGAATGCGATCTCGCCCGAGCTTTGGGAAGCACTCAAAGGGCTGGGGCAGGAATCGGCTTTAACGATACGAGGTTCCGTTCGGGCCGACGAGCGCGCTCCCGGCGGCTATGAAATAGACCTGATCGATGCCGAAGTGGTACACGAGGTCCACGACTATCCGATCACGCCCAAGGAACATGGCACTGAGTTTCTGATGGATCACCGCCATTTGTGGCTGCGGTCGCGACGTCAACACGCCATTCTTAAAATACGTCACACTGTGGTGAAAGCGGTTCGCGACTTTCTCGACAATGACGGATTCACACTCGCCGACTCACCCATTTTCACACCTGCTGCTTGTGAAGGAACAACAACGCTTTTTGAAGTTGATTACTTCGACGGCGAGAAGGCTTATCTCACTCAATCCGGTCAGCTCTATAACGAAGCAACGGCAGCCGCGCTGGGCAAGGCTTATTGTTTTGGCCCGACCTTTCGCGCAGAAAAGTCCAAGACGCGCCGGCACCTCACCGAGTTCTGGATGGTAGAACCCGAGATGGCCTATGCGCACCTTGACGATGTCATGAGCCTCGCTGAGCGGATGCTGTCCTACATCGCCAGTCGCGTGCTGGAAGACAGGGCGGAGGAGTTGAAGGTGCTCGAGCGAGATCCGGCAAAGCTGCAATCGATCGTTCCACCCTTTCCGCGCGTCCACTACGACGATGCGGTAAAGATGCTGCACGAGGGCCACGAAAAAGGCTTGCTCGAGAATCGTTTTGAGTGGGGCGGTGATTTCGGTGCTCCCGATGAAAGCTATATCTCGAGTCAGTACGATAGACCAGTGATGGTTCATCATTACCCGGCCGCGGTGAAAGCTTTCTATATGGCGCGGGATCCCGAGCGTGACGACCTCGCATTAGGCGTCGATGTGCTGGCGCCCGAAGGTTACGGAGAAGTAATTGGTGGTGGTGAGAGAGCTACCTCGCTGGAGTTCTTGACGGAACAGATCGCTTTGCATGAACTGCCCCAGGAAGCTTTCGAGTGGTATCTCGATTTGCGTCGCTATGGCAGTGTTCCACACGCCGGGTTTGGCATGGGCATCGAGCGCTGCACGGCATGGATGTGCGGCATTGAGCACATCAGAGAAACGATTCCATTTCCGCGTATGATCTATCGCATCAGACCATAGGTTCAACAAAGATGAGTGAATACCTGCGTTTGGAATTTAACGAGTGGGCCCGCGCGGGCAAGGGCGACAGTATGGAACGGGGCCATCGTCCTGTCGGCGAGCAAGCCATTGAGCGGATGGAATTGTCTCCGACTTCGCGAGTCCTCGATGTCGGTTGCGGATCCGGCTGGGCCGCGCGTTTGATAGCCGACAAAGCGAAATCGGGCAGTGTGGTCGGGATCGACGTGGCAGACGAGATGATCGATGTGGCGCGTGAACAGTCGGCTGGTTACGCAAACATTGATTACCGTGTGGCCAGTGCTGAAGCACTTCCGTTTGCAGATGGAGAATTCACGCATGCCTTCTCGATGGAATCTCTGTACTACTACGCTGATATTGAAGCTGCTGCGCGCGAAATCAGGAGAGTGCTGCAGCCACGAGGCATGTTTGTCACCGTGGTAGATCTGTATCGGGAAAACGAACCATCACACAAGTGGGTTGAAGATTTGAAAGTGCCGGTGCAGCTTTTGAGTGCGGCGGAGTATCGCACTCTGCTGGAGAAGGCTGGATTCAAAAACGTCAGCGATGCGCGCTTGATCGATCCCACTCCGGTACCGGAGGTTTACACCGGAACGACGTTCAGGTCACGCGAGGATTTCGTGAAGTATCGAGAGAATGGATCGCTGATGCTGACTGCTGAAGTACCTACTTCATGACGGCTCAGCCATACTATTCACAAGCTTTCCTAGAACAGGAAGCAGTCAAATGAGCAATGAGCAGGAGAGAATCGTAACCATCTTCGGTGGCTCGAAGTGCGGTGAAGATGATGCGGCGTATGCCGAGGCTCGCCGCGTAGGTCAACTGCTTGCC
>JANNON010000462.1:0-2808 GCA_031399105.1 Blastocatellia bacterium
GTGGACATTGCTGCCGCGACCAGGAAACAGATTATATTCTGCTTGCATGTTGAAGTCATCATCGAACTTGACGATGCGCCAACCGTTTGGTACTGCACGGCAACTATAGATGCTCATGGCTTAATCCACGCACCGTTGACATCGTCCCAAAGTGAGTAGTTCGTGAAGTCGAGTCCACGCTTGAAGATCTCGTAAACTGCATCCGAACCAAAGACGGTAAGTGTACCATCCTTATGCTCGACAATGATATCGGAATCTTCTATCACGATGCTGCGGTTATTTCTCGGCATCGCGATGCGCTTGAAAGATGCTTCGTCAGTCATTTGTCTTGCTCCTTGTTTCTTAATTCTTTCTCGACCGATGCCAAATAGACTGCAGGTACAAACGTAGCCCTATGCATTTGGTAAAGCTTAGAAATCAATGTACGAGTGATACTCTCATTCTGATTGGCTTGAGCTTTTAATTCAGCTCTTGGGTGTTGACGCCAAAATAGGATTTCTTCACGCTCAGGATGAGTGATCCACCAGTAGTTGACAAGCACTTCTCCGTTCGCCGGCTTCGAGGCAGCCTCGATCGGCACGTAGTGAAGCTGATTTAAGTTCATTTGCTTTGTTCTTTCATCTCAGATGTAAGAATTTGTCGCTCAATAGCCTGACACCTGTAAAGATACGTTGTAATCTGTTCCTCGATCTTTTGCTGCGTAAGACGATAATGGTGGAGCCAGGCTCGTTCGGCTTCCAATGTCACTTTCAGCCACGCAAGCCTATCTGCCTCATCCATAGCGATAATCCCCGGCGCCCTGATACAGCTCGAAGTTGCCGTCCTCGCGAGCAGCAAGCTTGCGATCTTCGGCATGCTGCCTCAGTTCTTCGAGACGCTCGGGCAGTATCACGCGCTTGCCGTTGCAGGCCTTGCAGGTGATATCGAAAGCGCCGCTCATGTAGTTCTCACGGAAGTCGTCGTCTTCGAGATCTTCGTGCGTCAGCCCGTTGGAGTCGATGTCGGGGTTGACGGTCGTCCCTTCGCCTTCGCAGACGGTGCAAACGATCCACCGCCCGCGCGTCGGCAGCTCCTCGGGCTCAGGGTTGTCCCACGCCGTGACGGCCTCTTCCTCTGTGGCATATTCCTGTCCCTGACCGTCAGAGATGTAGCCCCATTCGTTATCGGGCGTCAACTCCTCGATCACCCAGATGATCTGTGTCGGCGTATTCTTTGCCGAATACTCGATCAAGCGGCGGCGCCGTGTCTGCCGACGAACTCTCCACTGTCCGTTGTTGTCTTGTTCCAACTTGGCCATTGCATTGCTCCTTGCGCTTTATCGCGCATGTAATGACAATCGCACATTCCTGCGCGATTGTCAAGGGTTATCCTGGCGATCACCCGTTGATCGACGTGCCGCCCATCATCAGTTTCAACGCTTCGTCGGCGCTGGGCAGATCATAATCCGCCTTGTTCGCGTCGATCCACGCCTGCGCGGCTTCGCACGTCTTGAACGGCCCCGTGCGATACGCCAGGCCCTGATACACCGACCACTCACCACGCGCTTCCTGTTGGGTCCTCAGCAACGCGGGGCGCCCGTGTTCCGCGAACACCTTGTCCTGACAAAATCACAATCTGACGCTTTGAGCGACTACGACTCATACAGTCATGCACAAATCTAGCTGCAACCGCTGTTGGGCTAATCAATTCCCCATTAGAACTTTTACGAGTTCTACGAGTTGCCAGATAAAGATTGCCCGAATCGTCCTTTATACCATGACCTGAGAAAAAGAGAAGTAATAAATCATCTCTATGCCGTCCTGCAAACAATGAATAAATAGCTTCCTCCATTGTTTGACGCTCAGGATTTTTTAGCACTGTGATGTTCGGCTCAGTAAATCCTCCGATACCTGGAGCAAGCAACACATCCCGCATCGCTTCAATGTCTTTCACAGCAGCAGGTAATGAATTTAAACCTTGTTCATACTCACTAACCCCAATCAGTAACGCCACCTTCGTCATGTTTATTTTCCTATGTTGTTACAAACTTTTGCGCTGCCTCGATTGCTGCCATCAACTCTGCTTGGCTACTAGCCTTCACCTTCAACTTTTTGCCATTCGCCTCTACCTCCATCTCAATTGCCTTCCCAGAA
Source organism: Blastocatellia bacterium (assembly GCA_031399105.1). Taxonomy (GTDB): domain Bacteria; phylum Acidobacteriota; class Blastocatellia; order Pyrinomonadales; family Pyrinomonadaceae; genus PSRF01. The sequence goes on from JANNON010000462.1 coordinate 2,133, forward strand.
AGGCGATCGCCTAAAAAACCAAGCAAATTCTTTACATTTGTAGGGTTGACTTCAGCAGTTAGCATCCCTATGAGAAAACCACCTAAAGCCTTGTTCCGCTTCGGTGGATCGGGTTCTAGAATTCGATCAACCCTTTCAAGCTCATTCAATTCCTTCAACTGATTCAGAAGTTTTTGAACCTCAACCTCCTGATCTTCAACATCTAAATTCGGATCATTGAAATTAATTGTGACCTTAAAGTTTGATCCCTCTGCCATATCTCCTCACGCTAGATAAATAGATTCCTTAGTTATATCAGGCAGAAGAAATCCCGTCACTCTACTTAAATCCAAAAGGTCTACAGCTAAATGAATTGTTCATTCTACTGTAGACCTTTTGCATTTGGATATCTCACGGACAGCCTCTCGGCTACGTCTCCACCAAGGGTTGAGCGGCATAACTATAGCAGTTTTCAGCTCAATACAGTACAATAAAACGTGTTGTTAACAGTATAATTACTTATCAATGAAACCTTACTCAGTTGATTTGCGCCAAGGAGTTATAGATGCTTATGAGCACAATGAAGGGTCTCAACGAGAGTTAGCTGAACGATTTAAGGTGAGTCTCTTTTTCGTTCAATCATTGTTCAAACGCTATCGCCGTGAAAAGACCATCGAACCCAAGCCTCACACTGGAG
>JANNON010000784.1:0-2388 GCA_031399105.1 Blastocatellia bacterium
CCCGAGTTCAAGCAATATTACAAGTCCTGACGCCATGGCCAACGACCGCATCTCCAAACTACTCGAAGACATACGCCTTCTCGATCCCGAGCGCTTCGAGTTTGTGCAGGCCCTGAGAAAAATCATTCTTGGCCTGGATCCCTCGATCTCTGAGGAAGTGAAATACGGCGGCTTCCTGTTCTCCGCTGAAAAGCCGTTCTGCGGAATCTTCTCCTACGCCAAGCACGTTTCCCTGGAGTTCGGTGACGGCGCATCACTTCCAGACAAGTTCAAGGTGCTTGAGGGCGAAGGCAAGTTCCGCCGCCACATCAAACTGGCATCGGCGCAGGACATCACAGGCAAGCATGTCCGTGAATATCTCGTTTTGGCGCGCAAGATGTCGGCGAAAGCGTGAGGCCGACCCAATGCGCGCCCATCTGAAACAAAAAATAATCGATGTTTGCGAAAACAAGATCAGGGAAAAAGGTGCAAACGTCGGTGTGTCGTTCTACGCCTTCTTTGCCAACAAGAATGACAATCCCGCGCTCTTGATGGAAGCCGCCCAATGGTGGATTCAAACGCACCGGTTGGATCACTTCGAGAAAGCGGTAAAGATCAAGCATTTGGTGGAACAAGAAGCGACCCATTAGGCCTCTCAGAATCACGACGGAGAGTCAGAACTCAGACGGTGGGCTGAAGATGAAATTCAAACTTGACAAGTCGTTCTCACAGACTCATGACAATCATTCACACCCGAACCGCAACGATGGCCGATCTCGATGCCGTCGCGTCCCTCTTTGACGCCTACCGGCAGTTCTACGAGCAAGCCCCCGATCTGGCTTCTGCCAGGGACTTCATTCGAGAGCGCCTCCGGAAAGAAGAGTCGATCATCCTGCTGGCATCAAGCGAGGCCCGGCAGATCGTGGGCTTCTGCCAGCTCTATCCGATCTTCTGCTCAATCGAAGCACAGCCCATCTATTCGCTTTCGGATCTGTTTGTGATTCCGGAAGCAAGGCGTTCGGGTGCTGGAAGGGCGCTTTTGCTGGCGGCTGAAAGGCTTGCGGTCGAGAATGGCAGGGTCAAGATGGAGCTTACGACCGCCAGGACCAATAGAGCCGCTCAGTCCGTCTACGAATCTCTCGGCTGGCGCAGAGATGAAGTCTTTTATGCCTACAGCAAAAGCACCGGGGCCTGACCTCTCCATCCCTTACGTCCAACCTTGGCGGCACAGTGCCGTTGTCACTCCGCACACCTATGCAAGTTGAGCACGCCATACTCGTCAACGCGCAACCCGAGCGCCTGTTTTCTCTTTATACCGACGTTTCCAACTGGAATCGCTGGGATCCAGACACCAAGGCTTCATCCATAGATGGGCCGTTTCAGGCCGGTACGCGCGGCTTTCTCACGCCAGCGAAGGGCAATACCGTACCCATGCTTCTTACGTCGGTAGTTCCAGATCGTTCGTTCACGGTTGAGGTCAGGATTCCTCTTTTCCGCATGGTCTTCGAGCATGAGCTGCGGCCCGAAAACGGGTCCACCAAAGTCATTCATCGCGTCACGTTCTCTGGTGCACTCGCGTTCCTGCTGGGGCGAGTCATCGGTTCGCAGTTAAACAAGGGCCTTCCAGTCACCTTAGCCAAGCTGAAGGCGTCGGCCGAGGCCTGACGCTTTCATGTCGGACTCCTTGTGTTCGAAGACCTGATCCAAACTCCATGAAACCCACTCCATCCATTCGAATCGCGGCCGCACAGACCGTCAGCACAGCGGGCGATGTCGCCGCGAACGTGCGCATGCACACGAAGTTCATCGAGACGGCGCATCAGGCACAAATCGACCTTCTCGTTTTCCCCGAGTTGTCGCTCAGTGGCTATGAGTTGCCACTGCTGCGAGACTGCCGCCTGCAGCCCGACGACCGCCGCCTGGCGCCCATCCGGGACCTGGCGCAAAAGACCCGCATGACGGTGGTCGTCGGCGCACCCCTTGACCGCGGCGAGGGCGTTGCCCCCTTCATCGCTGCCATCACCTTCTTGCCGGACGGAAGTACTTCCGTCTATTGCAAGCAATACCTGCACCCCGGCGAAGAAAAGTATGTGGGGGAAGGCCCAGCCGGCAACCACAGCCATGCCTTGTTTGACAAGTCGTTTGCGTTGGCAATCTGCGCTGATACCTCACATGAGCAACACGCTGTGAGCGCGGCAGCTACAGGGGCGTCACTCTATCTGGCGAGCGTCCTTGTGTCGGAGGCCGGTTATGCAGCCGACTCTGCCAAGCTGCACCGCTACGCCACCGAACTCAACGTCGGCGTACTCATGTCCAATCATGGGGGGCCCTCAGGGGGCTATGTCTCCGCAGGCAGAAGCTCATTTTGGGCACCGGGCGGAAAGCTGGTTGTTGGAGAGGCCGGCGGCG
>JANNON010000789.1:0-5210 GCA_031399105.1 Blastocatellia bacterium
GTCGGGAAGTCCGCACCAGTTTTTGCGAAAGTGGAAAGACTTGCGCCTTCACCCCCCCCTCGGCCAGCGCGGCAACGAGGGGTCCATCCGAGAAAATGACGACAAAATAAAGGAACTGAGAATGCGTCAATTTGCGGACCAGCCGCAGCAGTGCGAGCTCAGCTCCCCCTAGCGCGCCGGTATGGCCTAGGAAGAGAACTACAGGGCGTTCGTCAGGCGGATTCAGGGACTCTACCGAGTAGTCTTTCAGGGAATTCACTGAGTCGTAAGTCTCTATTTTTCAGGTTTTTGTAACTTGTCATTGCCATCGCCCTAAGATAGGTCGTGGGCCAGATTTATCCAAGTCGCCCAAAACGCGACATGGAGCGATGAGCTGGAGATCAATTGGCCACATGATGCCGTGAACCAAACCGACGGAGAATTCCAGCCTGCGATGCCATTGACGCAATTTTGAGAGCCATTCCTGCAATTTCCATAAGATGCCCCTCAATTTTGACACAAAGTTAATAAAAGTTTTTTGACTTCCTAGGCTTTTTCCCTAATTCGAGGCCTTGGCATTCACCATGCTAAGCCAAAGGTTCAGCTTCTCAATCCATCAACGTCAGCCTCGAACACTCGGTATTGTCCGATCCAGCAAAGGCCCAATCAAATGAAAAACACGCGCACCTACCTCACCGCACTTGCTGTCTCCGCAGCGTTGGTTTCTTTATCAAACGCGCAAACCCCTCACCCAGAAGACGCCGGGAAGAATACCGAACATCTCGCCATGCTCGCCATCGTGCCTGAATCGTCCGCTACCAGCGTGGTCGCGAACTCGGGCAACTGGTCCAATCCATCCACTTGGAACGGCGGGACACTTCCTGCGAGCGGCGCCCGGATTTTGATCCCCGCCGGCAAATCGTTGACCGTGGATAATGTTCTGACTGCCAGGATCAAATGGATTCGCGTCAACGGCACCCTGAATTTTTCGCCGTTGGTAAACACCGAACTCAAGGTCGAAACGATCATCGTTGACCCGAGCGGTTTCCTCAATGTCGGAACAGCGACCGAACCCATTAAGCCAAACGTCTCCGCACGGATCGTCTATATTGATGACGGGGATATTGACCGTTCGTGGGATAAGTTGGCTCTCAGTCGGGGTCTGATCTCTCACGGAACTGCGAGGATTTTTGGAAGCAAGACAACGCCCTATGCAGCGCTTGCGCAGTCCGCTCGAAAGGGTGCCACCAGTCTTGAGTTACAGACCGCACCGGTCGGTTGGAAAACGGGAGGTCGGATTGTTTTACCGAGCGTCATTCAACTCCTCAATCGGCAGACTGCTTCAATTGTGTCGGACAATGAGGAATTCACAATTACCGCGATCACCGGCACCAGCGTCACCTTAAACCGACCACTTTCATTCGATCATGTGCCACCGTTCAATCTCCCCGTAGTGCTCGCTTACTTGGATCGTAATGTCACCTTCATTTCCGAGAACTTCGCGACCAAGCGCCGTGGCCACAATATGTTCATGCACAGCGCGAACGTCCAAATTGCTGATGCGCTTTTTGAGCAGTGCGGACGTACCGATGCCAAAACGGAAGTGACCGATCCGAAGTTTGATTCGGCAGGGAACCTGATCCCGACGGTGGACTCGAAAGGAAACGTCATTCCGGTGGCAAACGCCAACGACCGAGGCAGATATGCGTTGCATTTCCATCGGACCATCCCGAATTCATCGCGCGTCGTTACCGTTCAGCGGGTATGCATCGTCAACAGTCCTAAGCTTGGATTTGTCAACCACGATAGCAACGTCGTTTGCGAGGATAGCGTGGTTTACGACGCTGCCGGAGCCGCTTTCTTTACGGAAGTCGGTAGCGAGATTGGTGCCTTCCAGCGTTGCGTGGCGATTCATACGGTACGCGGCACTGGCCGTCTGGAAGAGCGCGGAACAGGGGGAGACTCCCTTGTGGAAGGGACTGATTTCAGCCACGAAGGAAATGGTTTTTGGCTCCAAGGGGGCGGCGTCGCGATCACGGACAGCATGGCTTTCGAAAGCCGTGCGGCAGGTTTCTCCATCGTCACGACCGCCCTACATACCGGAACTGGGTGGACACGGTTTGACCCAAACAACCTTGAAAATCCCGCATGGGCGGGCGGCGCGCCCTATTATGAAGTCGGTCAAGTTCCATTGAAGATGTTCAGGAACAATCTCAGTATCAACTCGGAAATCGGCCTCACGCTCCGAAAGCATGATCCCTCATTGCGTCCTTCATTGATCGAGGACTCAAAATTCGTAAATTGCAGCTATCTCGGGATTTTCGCCGAATATGGAGGGAACAAAGTCCTCCAGAACTGCCTGATCCACGGGGGGTCAGGTGCGGTGCCGGGACAGACGCCTTGGGCGGGTGGGCGAGGCAACGTGGGTTTTAAGGACGATAACGTGAACGTCTCGCCGACGCTGGACAACGTGACCATCGAGAACTTCCGCGTTGGCATCTCCACGGCAGCCGGTGGGACGGTCATCGTTCGGAATTCGCAGATTGACGCGATTGTTGGAATCCATGCCTCGTTCGGGGTCGAGGTTTCCAACACCAGTTTCCTAAACACGGTCCCGTTGGTCAGTCCTAATGAAGACCCTAATTATTCCTACTACCGTCACCTTGATCTTGAGCGGCTGGCGGTCGGAGCCTATAGCGTGAAGGTGGATGGGATTGCCTACGCCCTGCCCCAACTGGTCGGCGAGGTTATCGCCTATAACGTACCCCCGGCTACGGTCCCGGTCCGTATCAATTCCCAACCCGTCAGCCGGGTCGCACCCAGCGGAAGCGCCGTGACTTTCTCCACAAGCGCGGTCGGTAATGGCAGTCTGAGCTATCAGTGGTATCACAACGACGCGCCGCTCGCTGGTGCGACCAACCCAAGTTTGGCGATCCCGAACTTCGGAATCAGCCAAGTGGGCGTCTATTCGGCGCGAGTCAGTTCGTCTGCTGGCGCCGCGGAAACCCAGTATGCCCTGCTCTCCCTAGGCGCCGCAGGCCCGGCCGCCCCGGCGCTGACCGCGGCCGCTTCCCGCAAGCAGCACGGTGTTTTCGGCACCTTCGATCTGCCGCTGCCCCTTTCCGGTACCCCCGCAGTCGAACCCCGGCTCTCTGGCGACACACTTGCTTTGGTCCTGACCTTCAGCGCCCCGATCAGCGCGGCCACCCCGGTTGTTACCGCTGGCGACGGCACCGTGACCTCCACAAGCCTCACCGGTAATCAAGTCGTTGTCAGCCTCAGCGGGGTTTCCCAGCGTAAGACCCTGACCCTGGCGGTCAATAACGTCACCGGCACGAACGGCGGCATGCTGGCGAGCGCTTCGGTCACACTCGCGGTGCTCCCATCGGATGCCAACGCTGACAAAATGGTCAATGCCAGCGATATCCTGCTGACGAAAGCAGGCACCGCCGCAGGCACTGTGAATGCGAACAACTTCAAACTCGACACCAACCTCGACGGCCTGGTCAACGCCTCCGACATCAATCTCAGCAAGTTCCGCTCAGGGACACTCGTCCCTTGAGCCCCGTCTGAAGCGCAGCAGACACCGAAAGTCCAAATTCTATGAAAATCATCGCTATATCCCTTTCCGTTGCTTTTGCCTTTTCTTCCGCAGCACTGGGGCAAACCTTCACTTTGACTACACCCGGCGGCACGAATCAAGTCAATATTATGGCGGGGGAGTCATTTACTCTTCAAATCACGCTTGATGTCTCATTCCAAACCACCGGCGCCTCGTTTTTCCTCGAAACCACCAGCGCCACGGCTCAAGCCGGTTCGGGATTGTTCGACATCGCCAGTCGTAACACGACCTCGAGTCCCTATCAGGACCAAAACACGCCGACCCTCGCAGGAACGGATGCACTGCTCGGCCCGCGCACCGCAGACCTGGGTGGAACGACCAGCACTGGCGGCGCTGTCAATCCGGGTAAGTATGTCCTTTCTTCGTTCACCATTCTGTCCAATGGTGCCTTGGCACCTGGCCTCTACACCCTCCGGACGGCGAGTATGTCCTCCGTCACCCTTACCGGGCCAAACTTTGACTCGGTGTCGGTCCCGACCACGAGTTTTACCGTCCAGGTAGTCCCCGAACCCGGAAGCGCCAGCCTGCTTCTCGGCGGTGTCATCGCCCTGGGTGTCTTCCGGCGTCAGCGCAGCGTCTCCCGGCATCGGCCCGTGTAGTGCCCCGCGATTGCGAGGCACGCGCGAAGAACGCAGGCTCAATCGGCTGTCGGTAAGGGCGTAGATGCATGGGAGTGAATGACAAGTTTTGCAACGAGCCACGGATGCAAACCTTGGAACTCGGTTGGGCCCATTGCGAAGAGTCGCGATGCTAGCGAACGACGCCAAAGTTCAGCGACAACTGGAGCTATTCGCTGCCTGAATAAATTGTGCTGAACCTCCCTATCGCTGTGGCGAATGGACGAGACGGCGAAGAACAGCACGGCCTAGTTCTCTGCATCGGCGAGATAGAGCACGACCGTCGAACGCGGAGCGATCTTGAGTGGGGCGGCGAGTGAGACAGACTTGCGTGAGATCAGCTCTGGCGCGTGGGACACGCCGACGGGCGGCGTCAGTTCAAAGGTCGTTTCCTTCGTGGTGTTCATGGCGATGAGGTAGTCGCCGTAGCGCAATGTGTAGAATTGAGCTTTGCCGGCGTGAATGTTTCCCTTGCCCGCCTTGAAGTCGATGCCGGCAGGGATCTTCGCGATCGGCAGCACTTCGCCGGCGTGCGCGGATTTGGGCGCATTCGGGTAACGCAGGCCACCGTTGGCGAAGCCGAAGTTGATCCAGTCGGGGCGTTTCCACGCCATACCGCTGGGCTCGAACGGAGTCTCCTGGCGCACGACGGCGACTTGGGCATAGCGCGGGGTGAGGTGATGAATGCGCGCGAGATTGTTGATCGCGTGGCGCGCGCGCCAGTAGAGCGAAGCGTAGAGTATCTCCTCCCCGCGCTTGATCGCGAGCACGCCATCTTCCTCGTCGGCCCACCCGAAGTCACCCGGCATCGACATTGGCAGGCGGCGTGGGCTAGGTGGCTGCGCGGTGAGGAGTTGGTATTGCTCGGGGATGCCGAGCAGGCCGGCGGTGATGCGAATGCCGCCGCCCTTCATCTGATCGCGAAGATCCCTGCCGGCATCGACTTCAAGGCGGGCAAGGGAAACATTCACGCCGGCAAAGCTCAATTCTAC
>JANNON010000877.1:0-5444 GCA_031399105.1 Blastocatellia bacterium
GTGCTGAAGTGGCTGACGCAGGCCAACATCGACACCGCTCATAACGACCCGGGCAAGCCGTGGCAGAACGGCGCCAACGAATCGATCAACGGCAAGTTCAGGGACGAATGCCTGTCGATGTCATTGAACCGGGCGACCGAAGTGATTGCCTTTGCGGTGACCGATACCGGAATCGGTATTCCCACCGAAAAGCAGAGAATCATCTTCGAAGCCTTTCAGCAGGCTGATGGAACCACGAGCCGCAAATACGGCGGTACCGGACTGGGCCTGTCGATCAGTCGCGAGATCGCCAGACTTTTGGGTGGGGAGATTCGGGTGGTTAGCACTCCCGGACAAGGCAGTACCTTTACTTTCTATCTGCCGCGTAACTACATGCCAGCAGGAGCGATCAATGCACAGCCGTCCTCCGTGGCGGAACGGGAACGACGCAAAACCAAACAGCAGAGCGAGGCTGCCTGGACGCCGGTTGAAACGTTCGACAGTGAGGCTTTGCTCGCCAGTGACACACCTGCAGTACACGATGATCGGCTGGATATTCAACCGGAGGATCGCGTGGTCTTGATCGTGGAAGACGATCTTCCTTTTGCCAACATCCTGCTTGATCTCGCGCGCGATAAGGGATTCAAAGGACTGGTTGCAACAACGGGAACCATGGCACTCGCGCTGGCCCATAGATACAAACCCGCGGCCATCACACTCGATATTCGTTTGCCGGATCGCGACGGTTGGACGGTGCTCGACAGGTTGAAGCATGATGCTGAAACCAGTCACATTCCAGTTCACATCATCACGGTCGAGGAACAGCGCCAACGCGCATTGCAACAGGGTGCGTTTACTCACTTGCAAAAGCCGGTCACGCATGAAGACCTCGGCAAGGCCTTCGACAACATCATCGATTTCACGGACCGACGCACCAGGAAGTTACTGGTGGTGGAAGACGACGACGTGCAACGCATGAGCGTGGTTGAGCTGATCGGTAACGGCGACGTGCAAACTACCGCAGTCGCAACTGCCGAAGAAGCCTTAAATGTTTTGAAGGACGAGAAATTCGATTGCATGGTGCTTGATCTAAAACTCCCCGATATGTCCGGCTTTGAATTAATTGAGAAGCTGCAGACCGATCTGGGACGCTACGATCTGCCGATCATTATCTACACTGGTAAGGAATTGACGCGGAAAGAAGAACTGCATTTGAAGAAGGTCGCTGACGCGATCATCGTGAAAGAGGCCAGCTCTCCAGAACGTCTGCTGGCTGAAACCGCATTGTTCCTCCATCGAGTGGAAGCCAACCTTCCCGAAAAGAAGCGGCGCATGCTGCAACAGTTCCATCGTAGCGATCCAGTTTTGGCCGGACGCAAAGTACTGGTAGTTGACGACGACGTGCGCAACATCTTTGCCTTAACCAGCGCGTTGGAGTCGCACAACATGGAAGTGGTTCACGCCGAAAACGGCCAGGAGGGAATTGACCTGCTGAAATCTGATCCGGGCATCGAAGCAGTCCTGATGGACATCATGATGCCTGAGATGGATGGCTATGAAGCAATAACGGCGATTCGGCAGATGGAGGAATATCAGAACCTCCCGATCATCGCGTTGACTGCTAAGGCGATGAAAGCGGATCGCGATCACTGTCTGGAGGTGGGAGCCTCTGACTACATTTCAAAACCATTGGATATCGATCAGCTACTCTCGCTGTTGCGGGTGTGGCTCTACCGGCAACAGGAAAGTGAATGAACCGTCAGTTAGATTCAACATGTGAACTCGAGGACGTGGAGATCCATCTCCTTTTGGAGGGCGTCTATCGTTTTTACGGATATGATTTCCGCCAGTACTCGCGCGCCTCGATCAAGCGGCGAATTCTGGAATTAATGCGGAACGAAAAATTTGCGAGCGTCTCAGCATATCAGGACCGGATTCTCCACAACCCAGCTGTTCTGGAGCGTTTTCTGCTCGGTCTTTCAGTGCATGCAACCGCGATGTTTCGCGATCCGAGTTTCTATCTCACCTTTCGCAAAAGGGTTGTGCCGCTGCTCAGGACTTATCCGACAGTGCAGATCTGGATCGCCGGCTGTTCGACTGGGGAAGAGGTTTATTCACTCGCGATCCTGTTGCAGGAAGAGAGGCTTTACGAGAAGTGTCGGATTTATGCGACCGATATCAGTCTCGGAGTTTTACGCAAAGCGCGTGAAGGGATCTTTCCCATGGCGGCAATGCGCGAGTACACGATCAACTATCATCAAGCGGGCGGGCTCCAGGAATTCTCGGATTACTACACTGCTCAGTATGACAACGTAATGTTCAGTTCCGGGCTGAAAAGCAATGTTGTGTTTTCCGAGCACAATCTTGCGACTGACGGCTCGTTCAACGAGTTTCAGGTCATTCTGTGCCGGAACGTGATGATTTACTTCAACAAGGATCTGCAGGCGCGGGTGCACAACCTGCTCTACGACAGTCTCAGCATGTTTGGTGTTTTCGGTTTGGGGAACAAAGAGTCGTTGAAGTTCACGCCGCGTGCTGAGGCCTATCAGGAACTGAACGAGCGGGACAAAATCTATCGAAAGGTAGCTTAAGTGGCCTTTGAGATCGTGGTTATAGGTACTTCAAGTGGTGGCCTGAAAGCGTTGACAGTCCTCCTCAGTAGTCTGTCACCAACGTTCCCGCTTCCCGTCGTTATTGTTCAGCATCGCGGCAAAGACTCTGAACTGTCGTTGGCAGAGCATCTGGGCCGGCACAGCAACTTGCCGCTAAGCGAACCGGAGGACAAAGAAAAGATAGTGCCCAGCCACGTATACCTCGCGCCCCGTGATTATCATGTGCTGGTTGAGAAAGGCAGCTTTGCACTTTCAACTGATCCCCCGGTTTTGTTTGCTCGTCCTTCTATCGACGTTCTGTTCGAGTCAGTCGCCGACGAGTATCAAGACCGCGCGATAGGTGTAATTTTGACGGGAGGAAGCAGGGACGGCACCAATGGCCTGGTCCGGATCAAAGCGCAAGGCGGCGTAACGCTGGTGCAGGATCCCGAAACAGCCGCGAGTAAAGAGATGCCACAGACGGCAATAGCGAATACTAGCGTTGATTGGGTCGTTCCTTTGCAAGAAATAGCTCCGCGTTTGCACAAACTCTGCGAGCCAGTCGAGCAATATGTCTGAAGAACGAATCAACATCCTGATGGTCGACGACAGCCCGACTAACTTGTTCGCGCTGGAGTCGATTCTGCATGGACCGGATCGCAACCTGGTTAGCGCGTCTTCCGGAGACGATGCGCTGCGCTATCTGCTCGACCACGACGTCGCCGTAATCTTGATGGACGTCTACATGCCTGAACTCGATGGTCTGGAAACTGCCGAGTTGATTCGCGGCCGCGATCGCTCCCGCGACATACCAATCATTTTTCTCACCGCCGACAGTACCGGCGGACGCCACCTCAGCCGCGGATATTCACTCGGCGCAGTCGACTACATCGTTAAGCCGGTTGAGCCGGACATTCTGCGCTCGAAGGTCGCGGTCTTTGTCGAGTTGTTCAAGAAGACACAGGAGGTCAAGCGCCAGGCGGAACTACTCCACGAGAAAAATCTTGAGTTGGAGGACGCGAATCTCACTCGGCTGACCATGTTGATCAAACTCGGCCAGGAGTTGGCGACAGAACGAGAACCCATACAACTGTTGGAGAAATTTTGTCGGTCGGCAATGCAGATCGTTGATGCACAGGAAGCCGGGGTTGGTTTACTCAATGGCGACGATCGAAGCCTGAGCTACTACTTTCATTGTGGCGCAACCGAAGCGACCAACAATGGCTTGCCTCGGGTTTCACCCAGGGCACTTGATGCACTCACCAAAGAGCGCCGGCCGTTGCGGTTAAACGAGTTCGACGATCTGCTGCGGGATCGAGATACGCAGGAGATTTCTGCGCATTGTTTCCTTGGGGCGCCCATAGTTTCGGCGGGCGGTATTTTGGGCTGGGTCTACATGCTCAACAAGATGAACGCCGAAGACTTTTCGGAAGCTGATGAGCGACTGGCGGCCACCCTCTCAACGCAAGTTGCCATTGCGTACGAGAATGCGAAGTTGTATCACGACGCCCAACTACATGCTTCGGCTTTGCAGCAGGAGATTGCGGAACGCAAACAAGCCGAAGACGAGCGCGCGAAACTGCTGGTGCGAGAACAGGCGGCCAGAGAAGAAGCTGAGCAAGCCAACCGTACAAAGGATGAATTCCTGGCAACCCTGTCGCACGAGCTGCGTACACCACTTTCAGCAATCCTCGGTTGGACCCATCTTGTCAGACTGGGAAAACTCGACGAGCCGCAGATGACTCGCGCGTTCGAGACCATTGAGCGCAATGCTCGGTCGCAATCCCAATTGATCGACGACTTGCTTGATGTCTCCAGGATCATCACCGGCAAACTCCAGATAGATTTTCGTCAGGTCGATTTGTGTAAGGTAATCGATGCCTCGGTCGATGCAGTCCGCCCCGCTTTGGAAGCGAAGTCGATCACCTTCGCGGCTCCGGAGAGATCGAAGAGTTGCTTTGTGATGGGCGACGCTAACCGCTTACAGCAGATCTTCTGGAACCTTTTCAGCAATGCCGTAAAGTTTACGCCACAGGGCGGGAAGGTGACTGTTGCGCTTGAGAGGCGTGACGAGAAGGTCGAGATCTCAGTGAGCGATACGGGCGTCGGGATCAGCAAGAATTTTCTGCCTTACATTTTTGACCGCTTTCGCCAGGCCGATGGGTCAACCACGCGCGTTCATGGTGGTCTGGGGCTGGGCCTGTCGATCGTAAAGCACCTGATGCAACTCCATCGCGGCAGCGTCACCGTCACGAGTGAAGGGGAAAATCGCGGAGCAGTGTTCACGATTACTTTGCCTTTGGCGCCTTCTGGTACTGAACAAAACAATCGAGCAGCGACTTTCCTCGAATCGGAAAATCTGTTGGCGGGCGAGAGTTCTGCGGGTTTACTCGCAGGCCTCAAGATTTTGGTGGTCGATGATGAAGCCGATTCGCGCGAGTTGGTGACGGCGATTTTGGAACGCAGCGGCAGTGAAGTGAGATGCAGCGGTTCTGCCGCCGACGCGATGATCGCTTTGAAAGAATGGCAACCCAACGTGTTAGTCAGCGATATTGGCATGCCCCATGAAGACGGCTATGGTCTGATGAAAAAATTGCGCAAACTTAAGTCGAAATGGGCGAGGGAGATTACGGCCGTGGCGCTGACCGCATACGCGACGGACGAGGATCGTTCGCGCGCCTTATCTGCCGGCTTTCAAACGCATGTGACTAAACCCGTCGAGCCGCATGTGCTCGTCAAATCCATCGCCTCAGCCGTCGGTCGCAAAAGCGAAATCGGTTGACCATTTTGCAGGTGGGGAAGGTGGGTAAGCGAAGCGCACCCCCGCACAAGTCTAAAGTCTTCTCAATCCTTAAGGGTGTAAGTTGAGCGGGG
>JANNON010000895.1:0-10726 GCA_031399105.1 Blastocatellia bacterium
TGACTTCAGAGCTTGCGCTTTCGCCAGCCCTCGTTGCATTAAGTGCCTCACGCGCGTGAATGGTCGCTTCCATCTGCGCCAGCTAAGGTTACGTAACTTCCGTCTTATCCAGCCATCCAGTTCCTCGAAGATTCCTTTCACGTAGCTCGCTGCCGAAAAGTTTGGTTCAAAGAGTGGGCTTAGTACTTGCTGTAACGCCTGCTGTAGCAGACGGTCTACCACCGTCGGAATGCCCAACATCCGCATCCCTTTACCACCGGGCTTCGGTATTTCTACCTTCCGTACCGGCTGCGGTTGATAGCTGCCTGTCAGCAGTTCCTCTTTGATTCCTAGCCAGTGCTCGCCTAAGTAGGCTCGTAGTTGCTCGACGGTCATGTTATCCACTCCCGCCGCGCCCCTGTTTCGCTCTACCTGTTTGAGCGCCAGCCACATGTTCTTTCGTTCGACCACTGCCTCTAACAACTGCTCTGCTTCCGGTCCAGAGTTGTCTCTCGTTGCCGTGTCGCTTGACGCACCCAAGCCTCCCTCTTGCCAATTCCGTTGGCTACCCTCCGGGTGGGAGTCGTGTGTTTCAACTCTTCTGTCCGCGTCTCTGCTGCTCATCGAAACTTGAGTCTCCGTTCCGTTACTTCATGTTCGGGCCTTCAGTTCGGTCGACTGAACTTACTATGCCCTCGGCTGACTTCTGCAACTCCATCCCGCCACCTCTCAGCGACGGTAGCTCTTCAGCAAAGTTGCAGACCTCCCCGGGTAATGCGCTCTCACCTTCACGCTTATGCCCGCCGCATCTACGTACAAGCTTTCCGTACAGGTTTCGGACTTTGCAGATATTGGCCTCCTCATCCAGCTTGCACGCCTCATATGCGATTTCTGTTCGTCGGGCCAGCGCTTTGCCTGCGGCTTCCTTCAGATTCCACCTCGCGTTGGACACCCTTGCCGACCAGCTAACGATTCCCCCTGTCGGGTTCGTAGGAGACTTTCACTCCCTAGTAAGAGCGCCCTGCCGGGCGCACCACACAAACGAAACGGGCGCCAGAAGGCGCCCGTTTCGAGTCCGCGATCGATGATTTTCAGTTATAGGGAAAAGGATTTAGCGAGCAGAGTCACGTCTGGTCTCGGTCCTGGGGTAGGAAGTTGGGAATTGGTTGCGGCATTGAGGGGTGGCAGTCCGTAAGACTGATCAACAAGCCTTATCTTTAAAGGCTCGGATGCTCTCAACTGCAATTGCAATTCGACCCCCTCTTGTGGAAAGCCATCAATGGTTAACCCCCACTGATTTTTTCCTTCCGAGGAAGACTGCGATTGGTCTCTTTCATCATCGATCGGCTTATCGTTGATCAAGACTCTAACGAGCTCAGCTTTAGAATCAAGGTAGACAGACAGTACACCGGCTCGCCTTGGTGACGAGACTCGCATCCGGAGAGTACGCACACCGTCTACCGATTTGTCTTCGAGCACCGAAATTTCGGGTGCAGGCAATTGCGCATCTGGAGCGGAATTAATCGTGTACTGTCTAGAAGTTTTCGCGTAAGCAAAGTCTGCTAGAGTCCCTTTTTCGTTTCCAGTAAAGAATTGAGACGTTCGAGCATCACGACTAGTAAGGTCGCTGGCCCAGACTGCCTTGCCAGTATCCGCGTTGAGGGCGTAATAAATTCGGTTCGATGAGCTCTCCGCATTTCCAGCATTAGTCAGAACTCCCGCCACAAGTAGAATGATGGCTGCCCCAGCAGCTGCTCCAGGCAATACCCATTTGAAGGGCCCAGCGATTAAGCGAAGCGGCAAAAGGAGTCCGAAAAGCAACACCACCATTGCGACTAGCAATAAGATCCAGTTTAGCGTTAGGCCGATGAAGATTTGATAAATGACGGGAACCAGCAGGATGATTCCCGGCAATGCGCAAAGACTCAGAATCAACGCGTTGAGCCAGCTGCTTGTCTTCTTACTTTCCCCGGCCCATATCATCCATCCCAGCCCGATCATGCTGAAGAGGAGCGGCCAGTGAAAAACAAAAGTACCGCCTGGTAAGAAAATACTGGTGAGAACCATGAGAATCAGCCACCACAACAATGCTCCAGTGGCCAAGCTTTCGACGTTAGCTCGATTGCGCACGAAGGCATAAACGGCAGAAGTCGACGCTATGGCCAGGGCCACAAAACTCAATAGCAGCAGTCGACTTTGAGTGGCTTCGGCTGACGGGCCTGCGAGAATCATCCATACAGCTTTCCAGAGTAACCATCCCGCCAGTGAAGCAACCACAATGCTTACAAAGAGTGAAAGGAAGCCCCAGGTGATTCCTCGAACTGTTAGCTTTTGTTTTCGGAAGCCCACAAATAAGAGCGTCACAAACAAAGCGGAAACCAGCAGCGTCAACGGTATCACCCAAATAGTTGAATAGTGGACCAACAGGTTCCCAAACAGATCGAAGTAAATTACATTTCTCTCCCTTGTCTGACTGAGATCCAGGTTTCCGAAATGACGCGTGAGCGCCAAGGCGTACGATCCCCGATGCTGAAGACTGTCTTGGTCAAGGCCTTGCAGGTTGTCGAGGGGAGTGTGATAACGACTAATACCGTCAATGTTGGCAAAGTTGAATCCCGGCATCCCCGCCTTTTTGAAGACGGATAAGTCCGTATCATTAGGCAGCAATTTATAGATCTCGTAAGAAAGCGAGTGGGCAACAGGAAAAGGAGCCGCCTGGCCAAACTGACTGATCAGCCATCCGTTGTCATCGGTAATCTCAAACATCATTACAGGACCGCTATTGCCGCGCGCTTCGAAATTGAGCACCACTCCGACCTCTTTGGCCCACACGTGTTCATCCGCAAATGCGCGCGCCCCGAGCAATCCATTCTCCTCAGCGTCCGTAAAGAGAAAAACAACATCATTCTTTAGCGGCGGCCCTGCCTTGAGAACTCTGAGGGTTTCGAGCAAGGATGCCACGGACGATCCATTATCACTGGCGCCAAAGCTATTGAGCGCTGAATCGTAATGCGCCACCAGCAACACTGCTTTCCCAGCCGTCGTACCTTTTAAACGGGCAAGAACGTTTTCAACCGCTCCCACTTGCAGCGGCGGTCCTTTCTTGATGGTCATGGTTGCCCGTTGAATTTGCGGCTCGAGACCTGCTTCGCTCAATTGGCTCATAAGGTAGTCTCGAACTGCTGTGTGTTCGATCGAGCCCATGGGATGCGGTTTTTCGGCAATCACTGCCAAGTGCCGAACTGCGCGACTGGCCGAAAATGAGTCTGGGGAGCCAGTAGCAGGAACTGTAGCCGGCGGATCTTGTTCACGAATACTGTAAGTTGCAGCCAGCACGAGAAAAAGAGCTAACAACATCGGCCTGACCGACTCTTCTTTGATCAAAGAGGCCGTTTTCCAGTTGATGGTTTTACCCGACGAATTGATCCAAGCCACGATGTTTTCCTCCAGATAGGAGTCTTAGGCGATCTAACCGTTTGGAAGGTTGGAATGAGGTAATAAGAAGGCTGCGACAGACGATGCCAGGTTAATCTCGCTTGATTAACCTCTTGATCTCGCGAGATAGAATTTGCAGGATCAACGAATCGGCGGAATGAATGAAAAAATGGTCTCCCGGCAATTGCCAGAGATCAAATGAGTTGGTTGTATGGATCTGCCATGCTTCCAGATCCTCCCGGGACACCAAATTATCTTCCAGACCGCCAAACACCGTGATAGGGCAGCTCAACGGAGGCCGGTCCGAAGAAGAATACGTATCCGCAATCGCGAAGTCCGCGCGCAAAGTCGCGCTTATCATCCTCATCAATTCCGGGTTCTCCAACACTTCCGGCGGTGTGCCGTTAAGCGCTTTCAATTCCGTTATGAATTCATCTTCCGGGAGGTCGTGAATCCTGTGCAGGTTTCTTGGTAGTTGTGGCCCACGGGCTCCCGAAACGAAGAGATGACTCACGTTGACACCGAATTCGTCGGCAAGTAAATGGGCCAACTCAAAACTTGCCAAAGCGCCTACGCTGTGCCCGAAGAGCGTTATAGGAAGATCTAGAAACGGCTTGATCGCCGTCGCGGCCGCCGTCACCAAAGAGTCCATCGTAGCGAAAGCAGATTCTTTAAAGCGGCTACCTCGACCCGGCGGCTGCACTGGCCAGACCTCTACCCCCACCGGCAAGTAATTCTCCCACCCTCGATAGATCGAGGCTCCCCCTCCAGCATATGGAAAGCAAAACAAACGCACCGCAGCCTGGGGATCGGGCCTCGCACAACTGAACCAGGGGGTTGGAGTTCGTCTTTGTAACAAGGTCTCCACGTCACGCTCCTTAAAGAAGGCCGCTGTATTGTGCGACTTCAGCCAATCGCCGCTTCTTCTACCTTCTCCAAATGGCCGAGACCATCGAGCGTCTTTAAATCAATGCTTGCGATGCACCGGACCTTTGTGTAGTCGAGAGACAGACCACCCACAACTCGTACTTGTCCCGATCCTTCCTCAAAGTTGGCGTTAACAAAATCACTGGCTTCCTTGTCAACTCTGATACCAAGTTCGGTGCCGCCCTTAGTGTTGGTGAATTTAACGCGGACGTAGCCATTATCGAGAGCTTCCTTGAAGCCTTTGACTGACGGCTCAGGGCGCTGGCTAACTACGACCGGATGGTCCCCAATGCACAATCGATCAACAAGACTCTCCCCTATCGAAGCCGGAGCCGTGGCAGGCGGAGGGGGCAGCGGGTTCTGGGCCATCTCTTCCATTTTCTTTCTCAAGCTGAGCGGCCTCATGTCGGTCCACACCTCTTTAATGTAAGCGAGGCACTCAGCCTTAGGGCCGGCTTTTCCGGCATCGCTCCATCCGAGCGCGTTTTCTTTGTATTCAGGCCAGATGGAGTATTGCTCCTCGTGATTGACTACAACTTTGTAGATGGTTTTGTCTTCATCTTCATCATCATGTTGCAAAGACATTTGTTATCCTCCTCCGCGATCTTGTTATTTAAGCTGTCCTTCAAAAGCAAGGCGCTCGGTTGAACAGTCTTGTTGTGCTCCAAATCGAAACGGTGATTTGCCACCGCCATCAGTAAGCTGCGGCAGCAGCGAAACTGGTGCGTTTGATCTCTTCGCAGATTTGCCGCAGTTTATTTTCTGCCAGCGGCCGGTCGGTAACCCGCTGCCCTCCTCTGGGGACGTCAATTTCCATTGAAAGAAGATCATCGCAGGCACCCACGAATTTCTTGATCTGATCAACGGTGAGCCCTTTGCCTTCCAGGTAAGGCAAGATCCAAAAATCGAAGTCGTACATCGGCAGCCAAGTCGAATTGGTCACAGATCTAAATAACTTCAATACCATTTCGCAACCCTGCTGCCATTCCATCGTATTGTGCCGCCACTGGTATCCCATGCCTGAGATTCCATGTTGGTCCTTACTCTTGGAATAGATTGGAGCGCGGGGATTGTTGTACCAGATCTCTCCCCGGAAGAATGTTGGTCCAGCGTCCTGCAGTAACTGAATTGTATTTTCCACCGTCTGCTCGGTTTCACCGGGGAATCCGATTATTAGAGAGGCAAAGGTCATGATTCCGCTGGCATTCAAGAGCTTCATGCCGCGCAGATACTGTTCGGGCGTGGCCACCTTTTTCATAATCTTGAGCACATCCGGGTCTCCGGATTCGATGCCCAAAAACACGCCGCCACAATTGCTCCGGGCCATCAGATCGCAAAGCTCTTCGTCCATGATGTTACATCGCAAATACGAATACCAACGGAAGGTGAACTGATTGCGGATCATCATTCGCAATATCTCTTTGAAACGATCGGCTGGAACATTGAATGTATCGTCGATGAACACCAGATTTCGCACACTTGACCGCTCTTCAATCTGGCACAACTCTTTCTCTACTCCCGAAATCTCTTGTGGTACCCACTTCCCTGCTCTCACCGGATAGTCACAAAACGTGCAACGGAAGGGACAACTCAAGGCAGTGCGCGTTTGCAGCGTCGAACCCAGGTCCTTGTGGCGGTAGTTGTCCCAATCGATTGGGGACAGCGAAAACTCCGCTTCGGGTCCGGTAAACACAAACTGACATTGCCACTAGATATGGAGGTTCTTCACCGTGCGCAGGTCGTGCGACGCTCGCAGCTTCAACAACAAGTTTGCCAGCGTCTGCTCGCCTTGTTTTTGCTGAACGTAAATATCCCCACCAATCTCTTCGAGGATTAGCCGGAAATCACCCTCTTCCAAATGGTAAGCGAGGTTATCTATGAGCGGGCCTCCCACGACGATATAGGAATCCGGGCTCTTCTCACGGATAAACTTCACTACCTCCTTGGCCACGAGCGGCGTCAAGTAAAGAGTAGTGGTCACCGCGATCACTTTTGGGCGCCGGCTAAGTAACTCGTCCAACTCGTCTCTCTTGGTATGAAAAAAGCTGGAGAACTCGGCGTTGATATCTAAGTGGCGAAGAAAGCTGGCCAGATAGACAGGCGCGACCTGCGTCATCTCCGTCCAATGCATCCGCTGACCGGTCTGCTGATTAAGCACTTCCAAAAACGGCAGTTTCCGGTCTTCCAGGGTGATGAAATCCATCCTGAGGTTGCGATACTCGCCCGACGTGAGCCCCTTCGATCTTTGTAGGCCCTCGTGAAAATCAAAACCTAAATCGTAATGCCCGAGTACCAGGCACTCGAGCGCATCCCTCTTAAACGTTGACTGATTCATTACTACTCCTTGGGCAGCCTTGTTCTAGGTTCGCTGCACGGCCTTCAGGTATGGAAAGTGTGGCGTGGTAAGTTGGGTGCGGACGCCATTCACGAAATTAAACGTGGGCTTGAGACTCAAGGCCTGGAGAATTTCGCGAATGGTCTGTTCGGGACTGACCTCTTTAAAAATGCTGCGAACCGTCTGGTCCACCGGTACGCGTGGGCTGGGATGAGGAATGGGCGTTGCGCTAAACTCGTAATTCCCGTTTTGACCGACGAAGTTAGTTATGGTGGTGCTGTATCTCGCAAATTTCGTGTCGAGAAACTCTTCGCAGACTTCCTCTTCTGATTTTCTCTTGATGGGGGAATCGTTTCGTTGGACATAGAAAAAGAGGCTTGGCGATCGTTCCACCATTAGCAAGTTGCTAATTTGCCAACGCTCAAGGTCCGGCAGCTTCGAGTAGTGGGTGGCTGCAATTTCATTATCGAACCCGAGGTTCCAGGATAGTTTTCCTGCCGATTTATCAAAGATGTACACACAGGGAAGATTGATCTCAAGGCCGGCTGTTTCCAAAAGCGCTACGAGGGACTCTACCGTGTAGCTGTGTTCAACCGGTTGTAGGAAAGAGTCTGCGAGGTACTCGCGCGACTGATCTCTTTCCTGCTTCAAGTAAAAGCTCATCGTGTTCTCTACCGGAAATCGGTCCATTAGATCCCTGATGACGTCCAACTGCTCATCCAGGCCGACCTCCGGATCGTCCCTGAAGAGATAGCGCATCGCCTTTTGATAGGCAGTCGTGAGAATCCGGTGGTAGTAGTTGTACACACCGAGTTCCAGAATGCCCTCAGGTTTCAGAGCAGCGGCCAAGCGAGCGATCGGTATTGATGGATCGGAATTGTGATGAATCACGCCGGTGCAGATGATGTAATCGAATTCGTCCGCAAACTCTGTCTCATTTATGCTCTGCTCTTTAAGCGTTACATTCCTGGCGCCGACTTGAGACAGGTTTTTTTCGCACACGGCGAGCGATGGAGCGGAAAGATCGGTGGCCACTATGTCTGCGTTTGGAAATTTCAAAGCTGTTAGAGTGGCTTGATTCGAACCGCATCCAGCAATCCATATCCGCGGACGCGGCGGTATCCGTTTGTGGCTCCAATCGCCGAGTTCCTGATTCAGGAAAACTGTCCCGCAATGTCGATCGGCATAAGTGGGATAGGTCATTTGAGGCCACGGGTAAGTAAGTTGCCCGTAGAACTCCCGGTTCGCAGCATCAACGGCAGGCTGCGATAACGCTCCCATCAGATTGAACATGTCCTTACTGCTTGCCATCTCTTTCTCCTGCCGTTGAGCGGTGTTCCGCCAGCTTCAGCCCGCCACGGTTTGAGCGCGGATTGCCACTTGTGAACTAATCACCGTTTCGGTCGTCAGGTAATCATCCAGCCACCCAGCCGATGGGTCGCTGTCGAAAATCATCACGCGTCCGCAATCTAACGGGTTGGGCGCACGGTGGTAGCGAAAAACGATTTTGTTCTCCATTTTTCCCACTACTTCAATTTTCCCAGTGCGATGAGACATGCAAAGCCGGGCCTGCTTTGCGAGCCCGGCCAGACGACGCCGGGCTTCTTCAAATATTTCCAACCCTCTTTCGACCGGAACCATATACGGTTCATTGCCAAGCGTGGGCCGACAAAGGAAGAGGTAATAGGGCACGACTCCGTTGTATGACAATCTGCCGAATAGCTCGGCGATGATCTCAGGTTTGTCGTTAACACCGCGGATGAGCGGTGATTGATTTACGGTGATGGCGCCGGCCTTCTGCAACAACTGCAAGCCCTTCAAAGCTTGTTCGGTTAACTCTCGCGGATGGTTGAAGTGGGCCATCACAAATATCTTTCGGTCCGGCAAACTGTATTCGCTGAGCATCTCGAGCAGTGATGGGTCGTTGAGGATTCGATACGGATCGAATGCAGTCATCTTCGTGCCGATGCGAATAATCCTCACATGATCGATTTCCCGCAGTTGTTGAATAATGCGGCGCAATTTTCCGGTCGACATGATCAAGGGATCGCCACCTGACAACAACACGTTATTGATTTCCGGATGTTGTTTGATGTAGGCGACTGCATCAGTGATATCGTTGGTTACTTCATCGTTGGTGTCGGTAAAGAGACGCTTGCGGAAACAGAAACGGCAGTAGGCTCCGCAGACGTTATTCACCAGTAGCAAGGCAGTGTCTGCGTACTTATGTTCCAAGCCCTTGAGCGCGGTGTAAGAGAGCTCGTCAGAAGCGTCCATTTCTCCGAACTCGCCCAGCTCCTGAAGGTCCGGCATGACGATTCGGCGAATCGGATCGTCCGGATCGTTCCAGTCAATTAGCGACTGGTAATAATCATTGGTCCGGAAGGCGAATTTTTCGGCCACCGGCTTGAGTCGTTGCCTCTCTTCCTCACTCAATGAACTTACCTGATCGAGCTTGTTTAAGTAGCGAGGCCTTATATTTACGGGATCCATGAAGTTACTCCTTGAGGCTCAACTGTTTGATCGTCGCCGGCGCCTGACCGAAACGTCGGGGCGCCTAGAGGTGACAATTCTTGAGCGGACCGCTCGAATGGACTTAATCGGGAAGAAGCGAGGGATCGCTGAAACGTTTTGATATGGAGAATTAGTCAGCGAACAGGTGCAAAGGTGAGGGATCCGAAACTGATCATTACTAGGCAGCTGCGAGGCTGCGCAGGGCATGCAGCTCTTGAAGTGAATACACGCAGGGCTTATTGCTGTTGTAGGCGCCGATTGCCTCGACAATGGCTCGCGCACCCGTCATGGTTGTCACGCAGGGAATGTTGTACTGGAGAGCTGCATGACGAACTTCTTGCTCGTCACGATGTGAAGCACCACCCAGTGGAGTATTTATGATCAGAGCTACCTCACGGCGCTTGATGTGGTCTACGATATTTGGGCGGCCTTCTTTGACCTTGAAAACCTCTTCAACTTCAAGACCAACCTCGCGTAGTCGGGCAGCCGTACCCAATGTGGCGATGAGCTTGAACCCGAATCGAGCGAGACGTCGCGCCAGCACTACCGCGTGCCCTTTATCTCGATGGTTGACGCTGATAAAAGCAGTGCCGCTTTCTGGAAGTGTTAGCCCAGCGGCGATCATTGCTTTCCCGTAGGCCTCGCCAAAGGTATCGCCAATACCCATCACTTCTCCGGTCGAATGCATTTCCGGGCCCAGCACTGGATCGACCTCAGGAAACTTTCCGAACGGGAACACGGGAGACTTAACAAAAAATCGAGATACTGTCAGTTCGTCCGGCAGATTGAAAGTATCAAGACTCCTCCCAGACATCACCAGCGCGGCAATCCGCGCGATTGCTACACCAGTAGCCTTCGAGACAAAAGGAACGGTCCGTGAGGCGCGGGGATTCACTTCGAGAACGAACACTCGATGGTCCTTAATCGCGAACTGGACATTCATCAAGCCCTTGACCGAAAGCGCGCGGGCCATCTTGCGCGTATAAAGACGCATCGTCTCGAGATGGTCCGGATCGATGCGAACGGCGGGTAACACACATGACGAATCGCCGGAGTGAATCCCGGCCTCCTCAATGTGTTCCTGAATCCCGGCGATCACGCAACCACTCTCGTCCGCCAGAGCGTCGACGTCGAATTCCGCGGCCTGCTCCAGGAACTTATCGATTAGGACTGGACGGTCGGGAGTAATTTCCACCGCTACGCGTACATAGTGGTCCAAACTCTCCTGGTCATAAATGATCGCCATCGCCCGCCCACCCAGCACATAACTGGGACGGACTAACACCGGATAACCAATACGTTCGGCAATTACTCTTGCCTCGTCGATGGTTGCAGCCAGACCGTTTTCCGGCTGCGGAATTCCGAGCTTACTAAGCAGCGATCCAAACTGTTGGCGATCCTCAGCCAGATCGATAGAAGCCGGCGAAGTACCGATTATCGGTACCCCGGCCCTCTGCAGAGGCATCGCAAGGTTGAGCGGCGTTTGGCCGCCAAACTGCACGATGACGCCATCGGGCTTTTCAACGTCGACAATAT
>JANNON010000901.1:0-2491 GCA_031399105.1 Blastocatellia bacterium
GCGGTGATTGTTTTGAAGTCGAGACCCGCGAGCTCAAAAAGATTCCGCGCATGCACTCCATATTCGTCGACCGTGCGGGCTCGATTAGTGGTCAGCCGCCAGTGGGCCACGAGGGCGGTCCCGTCATAAACACCCAGTGAAGTATTTGTGTTGCCTACGTCAATGACTAGCAGCATAGATAGGTTCCGATTTCTCTCGTTGGAATTTCGGGTTGCGCAGGAATTCTTCGATCAAGTTGCAGGCCTTCGCGGTGCCGTTTTCAAGCCTTAACAACTCACCGACCTCGCGGGCTTTTGCTGCATATTGAGGCTTGCTCAAAAGAACAGCAAGCTCCTTTGCGACCAGCTTTGATTGATAGTGCTTGCGATAAATCGTGCGGCTGGTGCCAAGCCTCGCGGCATGTGCTGCATTGTCAGGTTGGTCGAAAGCAAACGGAACGATCAGCGTCGGCACGCCGGCGCGGAGTCCCTGTGAAGTAGTGCCCACGCCGCCATGGTGGACCATCACATTCGCCTGTGGCAGCAATGATTGATACGGCGCGTAGTCAACCGCAATGATGCCCGTCGGTAGGGGTTCGTTGGGCCGATTTCGTTCATCGCCAATCAGCAAAACGGCGCGCTGGCCCAGAGCTTTCGCAGCGGCAATGCTCTCATGGAAGAAATCACGAGCTACCCAAACGGCGGATGAACCAAGCGTAAAGACGACAGGCGCTGGGCCAGCCGCTAAAAACTCAGTCAACACAGCAGGCATCTGCAACTCGCGATGGCCGTCGTAAAAGGCAAAGCCGACGGCCTGCGCTTGCGGCGGCCAGTCAGGCTGAGGCGCAGCAAAAAGCGGAGAAAAGAGTGCGAGTGCTAGATCCGGAGCGTGCTGACCTTCGAACATCGGTTGGCCATAATCGTCGATGCCGAGCTCGCGACGCAATTTCTCAACTGCTGCCAGCGTAAACCCTCGCTTCACAAAGTTAAGGAGCGTTTTCATGAACGCGGGACCGAAAACCTTCAACTTGCCGATCCACGGCCAATAGGGCGGCTCTGGCGGATCGTAAGCTGAGAAAAACGACACCGGCGCCAGCGCAGTTGAGATCCAGGGAATGGAAAACTTTCGCGCGACCAGGGGTCCAGCGAAAGTTGTCGGATGAGTGATCAGGAGATCTGCGTCCTGGATTGCTGCGACCAGATCGTCATAGCTTTCGCGCAAAGAACCGAGAATGATTTCGTCGATCAGAAACTTTGGCCCCGTGCGCGGCTCCATGATCTTGTCCATCAGTTCCTGATCCTGCTCCTGCGGCGGCGGCAGGTTAGGGCGCACCGGAAAGAACGTGAGACCCGCGCTTTCGATCTTGTCTTTGTAAAGCGCGCTGGTAGCAATTACCGGCAGGTAACCACGTGACTGCAACTCCATCGCGAGCGCCATGTAGGGATGAATGTCTCCATAAGAGCCGAATGTGGTCAGGACGATCTTTCGAAGATTAGGCATGGTTGGTTGAGACGAGCGACATGGCAGGATTGTAGAGGTGACCCTCCGTCGACACCCCTCGTTTCTCAAAAGCACTTTTAATGTCAATCAAAGGCGTCATGGATTGCGAACTCAACTCGTCAAAATGATCTCTTTGGATTGAGGGGCGCCCACAGAGGGACGCCCCTAAAGTCTCTTTTCACGCACCGCGGTTACGTCCCCGGCGCGTACGATGACAATCTTGCCATCGGTCGTTGAAACTCGCAGCGCACCGTCAAGTTCAATTCCCGCGGTCACTCCTTCTAGTGTCTCACCATTATTCGAGACACGAATTCTCTTTCCTTCGGAGTAGGACGACGCACCGCGCCACGCCGTGATGATTCGCGATTGATCCGTTGAGTGCAAACACTCATACCAGCGGGCAAGTGCTTCTGTGAGCGCGCCAAGGACCGATTCGTAATCGGGAGCATTGCCCGTCGCTTCTTCGATCGAAGTGGCGACGTTCACAAGTTCAGGACCAAGACTTTTGCTGGTTAGATTGATCCCGATTCCCAGAATCACAGCGCGTCCGCTTTGAGTTTCGACTGTTTCGGCGAGTATTCCGCAAAGCTTGCGCTCATTCGCAAGCAGATCGTTGGGCCACTTGATGTCGGTTTCCAACCCGCAAGCCTTTCGCAAAGCTTCGCCCACGGCAAGTGATGCCATCAACGTAATCAACGGGAACGCCTGATACTCAATCCGTGGTCTGAGCACGATGCTGAAATAGAGGCCCGCATCCAGTGGCGAGATCCATTCACGTTCCAGACGTCCGCGCCCCGCTGTCTGTTCGCGAGCGACGACGCAAGTTCCCTCCGCGACGCCTGCAATAGCGAGCTTTGTTGCTTCAGTATTCGTCGAACCAAGCGAGTCGTACCTGATGATCGAAGTGAGTAGTGTTGTCATACGCGAGTGGATTGTAGCGCTTGGAGGAATGGTTATCGAGCTCGATGTTCGGGCGGGAAACAGAAGTGTCCCGCAGTCTCACTGTCAGGAA
>JANNON010000909.1:0-2491 GCA_031399105.1 Blastocatellia bacterium
CCAAGCGCGACTTACGATCCGCTTCATACTCCGAATAGTTTCCTTCAAACCATACAACCCGACTATCACCTTCGAACGCGAGAATGTGCGTCGCGATCCGATCCAGAAACCAGCGATCGTGCGAAATGACAACTGCACAGCCGGCAAAGTTCTCCAGCGCTTCCTCCAGCGCGCGCAAGGTGTTCACGTCAAGATCATTGGTCGGCTCGTCCAGCAGCAGAACGTTTGCGCCTTCTTTCAACATCTTCGCAAGATGCACTCGATTACGTTCACCGCCGGACAGCATGCCCACCTTCTTCTGCTGATCGGAACCGGAGAAGTTAAAGCGCGCGACGTATGCACGAGAATTGACCTCCTTTGTTCCGAGTTTCAAAAGGTCCGTTCCGCCGGTGATCTCCTCCCAGATGGATTTGTTCGCATCGAGAGTGCGGCTTTGGTCGACATATGCGAGCGAGACTGTTTCCCCTTTGCGTATCGTGCCTTTATCGGGGTGTTCCTGCCCGGTGATCATGCGAAACAGAGTCGTCTTTCCGGCCCCGTTGGGACCGATGACACCGACGATGCCTCCCGGCGGCAACTTGAAAGTCATGTCTTCGACCAGGAGTGACTCGCCGTATGCTTTACTGACGTTCTCGGCGTCGATCACAACATTGCCGAGGCGAGGGCCAGCGGGAATGTGGATCTCGAGATCTTCGCGCCGCTTGTCCGATTGTTCCTGCAACAGCGCTTCGTAAGAATTAATCCTCGCTTTGCCCTTTGCGTGACGTGCTTTTGGCGACATGCGAATCCACTCGAGTTCGCGCTGTAAAGTTTTCTGTCGATCGCTTTCAGATTTCTCTTCACGTCGCAGTCGTTCCTGCTTCTGTTCGAGCCAGGAAGTGTAGTTGCCTTTCCACGGAATTCCTTCACCGCGGTCGAGCTCTAAGATCCAGCCGGCAACGTTGTCGAGAAAATACCGATCGTGCGTTACGGCGATCACAGTTCCCGGATAACTCTGCAAGTGGTGTTCAAGCCAGGCGACGGATTCCGCGTCGAGGTGGTTCGTCGGTTCGTCGAGCAAAAGAATGTCGGGCTTCTGCAACAGCAGCCGGCAGAGTGCGACGCGTCTGCGCTCGCCGCCGGAAAGCACCTTTACCGGCGTTTCCGGCGGCGGACAACGAAGCGCATCCATAGCCATCTCGAGACGCGAATCGAGGTCCCAGGCGTCGAGATGGTCCAGCTTCTCCTGGACCACGCCCTGGCGTTCGAGCAGAGCATTCATCTCGTCGTCAGTCATCTCTTCGCCAAACTTCGCATTGATCTCTTCGAACTCTTTCAGTAGCTCGACGGTCTCTTGAACCGCTTCTTCGACGACTTCCCGCACGGTGCGCTCGTCGTTAATCAACGGTTCCTGTTCCAGAAATCCAACGGTGTGACCCGGCGACAGAACGGTCTCGCCGTTGATCTCTTTATCGACGCCGGCGAGGATGCGCAACAGCGAAGACTTGCCAGATCCGTTCAAGCCGATGACGCCGATCTTAGCGCCGTAGAAATAAGAAAGGTAGATGTTTTTGAGGACGGGTTTCTTGTCATAGAACTTGCTGACACCGACCATGGAATAGATAACTTTGTTTGGTTCAGTACTCATTAAGGGACGTTGTTTACCTCTGCTTTGTAATTTTTTTGTATGCACAGATTAACAGAAATCGCCGCATCAGCCAGAAGCGGCACAAATACACAACTTGCGGTCGCTCTCCGTAGCCAACACTGTTTGCCTTCAAGGAACCTCATTGACTTGCCGCGGCGGCAGGTGTACAAGCGCGACGCCTAACTCACAAAGGAAGCCTAACAAGTCTCGATTCCTTTCCGTTATTCAACCTGAAAGTCTAAGGAGGCTCTGATGAAGAAAAGAATGAGAATCCTTCCGCTGGTCTTTATTCTTGGCTGGGCGCCATTGATTCGCGTGGCCCAGGCGAACCCGAAATTAACGAAGCTTGAGGACAATAGGCCTGCAATATCGGAACCGGCGCCAGTTGCAGTGGCGGTGGTTCAGGTACAGCAACCGGCTCAGGAAGACGCGCAGACCGCCAAGGTGAGAGCTGAAGTAGCGAAACGTGTCGCTCAAAAGAAGACTCGTGTGAAAGTGCGATTGCGTAGCGGCGGTGAAGTGAAAGGAAAGATCGATCAGGCTGAAAGCGAGGGGTTCAGCCTAACGGAAGATAAAACCCGGAAGAAGCTGGATTTGTCATACACGGCAGTAGAGAAGGTCAGCGGCCAGGGAATGAGCACGAAGAAGGTGCTCCTTATAGCTGGCGGCGTGGTGGTGGCGATTATCGTGACACTCGCAGTGATCGTCGCTGTGGACGTTGCCGACGGCGGGCTCATTGACGATTTTTAACTCGGTCAAACAGAGAGAGA
The DNA here is from genome assembly GCA_031399105.1 of Blastocatellia bacterium. Taxonomy (GTDB): domain Bacteria; phylum Acidobacteriota; class Blastocatellia; order Pyrinomonadales; family Pyrinomonadaceae; genus PSRF01. Next base: position 2,398 of record JANNON010000909.1, read on the forward strand.
GTTTGGAAGTAATGAGAACAGTATCACCGCGCTATAGCTCTAGAATCACTCAACCAGCGGGTCATGAGGTCAGTACCACCGCGCGGTAGCGGGT